>JAKLIM010000225.1 GCA_022709605.1 Bacteroidota bacterium
CCTGCAATTGAATTGATATCGTTGGATAATGAGATATCGTTGATACTGGGATCCAGTCCTCCCATTGGTCCGGGTGAAACGAATAATAATTCAGTACCTGAATATTTTAACAACGATCCGTATAGAAATAAAGCATAAACCCTTTCCCAAAGCAGGAAATGTATTTAAAAAATCCATGAAGTTTTTCATGGATTTTTTTTGTTGGTAGACTAGGGGCAAGCGGTTTCCCAGTCACATTCTTGTAAATTCTCTAGCGGTTGGGAAACAGCTTGTCCCTTGTAAATCTATTAGCAGCAACTGACCGTTTCTTTTCCGGTCTGTTGCGTTATTGATAAAAAGACAGAATTGGATACCGAACCACCGGAACAGTCTTCCCGGTCTGAGGAATCAATATGAACGATTTTAACCTGTTAATGAACTTTTTTCTATTGAATACATTAAAATAAAATACTTTATTTGTAGATTATATTTTTTATTAAAAATCTATTTATTTCAAAATGAGAAAATCAATTTATATTGTTTTATTGCTACTCTTTAGTTTTACTACATTATCTGTTAAAGCACAGCGTGTTATGGAGAAATTAGACCGTGGTCTGGTGGCTGTACGCACTTCGTCAACAAAAGTTTTCCTGTCGTGGCGTGTGTTGGGTAGCGATCCGGATTATGTGGCTTTTAATTTATATCGCGATGGTATCAAAATAAATACAACTCCCATTAATACAGTAACTAATTTCAGCGATGCAACTGCTTCAGCTACCAATTATACAGTAAAAACAGTAATAAATGGCGTAGAAACCGGTGAGTCTGATCAGGCTTCAGTTTGGGCAACAAATTTTTTGGATATTCCAATGAATATTCCTGCAACAATGACAATGCCCGATGCCTCCACTTGCAATTATTCGCCGGCCGATTGTAGTACCGGTGATGTTGACGGAGATGGTGAATATGAAATTGTTGTCAAATGGGATCCTTCAAATGGGAAAGATAATTCACAATCGGGTTATACCGGAAATGTATTTATTGATGTTTATAAACTCAACGGCACACAATTATGTCGCATTGATTTAGGCAAAAATATACGAGCGGGTGCGCATTACACTCAATTTATGGTGGCCGATTACGATGGAGATGGAAAAGCGGAGATTGCCTGCAAAACTGCGCCGGGTACAAAAGATGGAAATGGAAATTACATTTCGAAAGGACCGGCAGCAACAGCCTCTCACACTACAGATTACAGAAATACAGGCGGTTATATACTCTCTGGACCTGAATACCTCACTGTTTTCAGCGGGCTAACCGGTGCTGAACTTGCAACAGCTAATTATAATCCACCTCGCGGGACAGTTTCATCGTGGGGCGATAATTATGGAAACCGTGTGGACCGCTTTTTGGCAGGAATTGCTTATCTCGATGGAATTCTACCGAGTATAGTTATGTGTCGTGGTTATTATACAAGAGCTGTAGTAGCTGCTTGGGATTTCCGCAACGGAACATTAACCAATCGGTGGACGTATGATTCTGGAAATTCATCAGGAGTGGGACTTTACGGTCAGGGCAATCACAACATGAGTGTAGCAGATGTAGATGATGATGGAAAAGATGAAATAATTTGGGGTTCGAGTGCTGTAGATCATGATGGTAAATTATTGTATCGCACGGGTTTAGGTCATGGTGATGCCATGCATTTGAGCGATTTGGATCCCGATCGCAAGGGTCTGGAAGTTTGGGAAGTACACGAGGAAACCGGGGCGGCTTATGGTGAAGAAATGCACGATGCCCGTACCGGAGCTATCATCTGGGGTACATTTACCGGATCGGATAATGGTCGCGGTTGTGCCGGAAACGTGGTTGCAGGTAATCGTGGCTTCGAAATGTGGAGTGCATCGGGTGGTGGTGTAATGAGTAAGTCGGGGGTAAATTTAAATACTTCGAAACCGTCGATGAATTTTCGTATTTACTGGGATGGTGATTTGCAGGACGAATTACTTGATGGCAATACGATTACTAAATATAACAGCGGTTCTATGATGTCGGCTTCGGGTTGTAGTTCGAACAATGGTTCTAAATCAACCCCCAATCTTTCGGCCGATATTTTAGGTGACTGGCGCGAGGAAGTAATTTTTCGAACTTCAGACAATAAAAATCTACGGGTATTTACTACTACAATACCCACAACGTACAAAATGTACACTTTGATGCACGATGCTGTTTATAGGAATGGTATTGCATGGCAAAATACTGCTTACAATCAGCCACCTCATGCCGGTTTTTACATTGGCGACGATATGGATGTTGTTCCTGCATCAGCAGTTTATAACAACGAAATGCGCTGGAAATCAGGTACAACCTGGGATAATAATACCACTTCTGCCTGGACTGACAGTTTAAAACAGGTTTCGACCTTTAAAAATGGTGATGGTGTTGTTTTTGATATTTCAGCGGGATCGAATGCTGTTGTAAATATTGCTGGAAATTTATCCCCCAAAAGCGTAAAAGTAAATTCGACCTATTCTGTTGAAATTTCGGGAGAAGGTTCGTTGGAAGGAGCTATGGAATTAAAGAAACTGGGTTCGGGTTATTTGAAATTAAACAACAATAATACTTACACGGGTGGAACATCTGTTTGGAACAGTGAGTTTTACAACAATGGTAATTTGTCAAACAG
This sequence comes from Bacteroidota bacterium, assembly GCA_022709605.1. GTDB lineage: Bacteria > Bacteroidota > Bacteroidia > Bacteroidales > Paludibacteraceae > Paludibacter. The sequence goes on from JAKLIM010000225.1 coordinate 2,666, forward strand.
CGAAGTTTCAATCTATTCTTTTTCGAAATTAGGTGGCAAAGGTACGTTTGGAAATAATGTTACACTTTATAATCTCTCGGCCTTAAATCCGGGAAATACTGCCGGCGAAGTTGCAAAAATTACCTTTCAAAAATCGCTTAAGGAAGTAGGAAATGTAGCATATACTTTTGATGTTATCCTGTCAAATGGTGTAGTTACTGCACACGATACCCTGAACATTACAGGCGATTGGACATTGTCGGGCAAAAGTGCTTTTGTTTTGAATGTGATAAACGGACCGCTCGTTGCAGGAAATTATAAAATTATTCATTGTGATGGAACAGTAACAGGCGATTTATCAAAAATTAAAATTTCAGGAATCCCTACCTATTTAAGTTACAATTTGCAAAATCAAAGTGGTGATATTATTTTGAATATAACTGCGCCTTCAGCGTTGGTTTGGAAGGGAACAGTTGATAGTAAATGGGACAATGGAAAAACAGCCAACTGGACTTTACAAAATGATACCCGGACTTTTACTTCGAACGATTCGGTTATATTTAACGATGAAGCCTTGTTGAAAAGCATTGTCATTAACGAAAGTGTATCACCTGCATCCATTACAATGGAAAATACAGCCATCTTTTCAATGAGTGGAACAGGTTCAATTGATGGTGTGGGTAAATTTATAAAGAATGGTTCAGGCAAACTGGTTATTTCAAATACAAATAATTATACCGGAAAAACTTTTATCAATGAAGGTACAGTCGAATTTTCAAAATTCACCAATGGGGGAGTTGGATCTCCGATTGGAGCAGCAACAAATGCATCTGAAAATTTAGAATTGAACGGCGGAAAATTAAGCTTTATCGGCGCTACAACTTCAGTAAACCGAGGTTTCAAACTGGGTTCGAACGGCGGAATTATATCGGTTGGTAATGCTTCAACCACGCTTTCAACTTCCGGGAAGATTATTGGTGCCGGAAAATTAATTAAAGAAGGTTCCGGGCGATTATCCCTTTCAGTTGCAAATACATATACCGGTGGAACGCAAATAAAAGCAGGCTCCATTGTGTTAACAACCGATGTGGCGAATACATCTGCACTCGGAACTGATACCATAACATTGCAGGGAGGTTCACTCATTATGTTCGATAGCAATACAACGGCGAACTCTTCGAACTGGAAACTTAATATACCCGAAGGAAGCACCGGAAATTTGAATACCGATGGAAATTCAACTATTTCGGGTACTGTTATTGGAGGTGGAACATTAAATTATTATACAAATTATACCGGAAACACACTCAGTTCGGATGTTTCGCAATTTATGGGTACAATCAATGTAACAACCGATGCTGATGGAGGTAATTTTGTGTTGTATAGTACAAAAGGGTACGAAAAAGCGAAGATTAACTTATCTAATTTAGTTACAATGATTTATCGTGTGACTGCAAACATTACAATTCCGGTTGGTGATCTGACCGGTTATACAAATTCTATCCTCGGAGCCGGTGGAGGAGGAGTTGGTACTGTAACCTGGGAAGTTGGTGCACGCAATGCAAATTCCACTTTCAACGGAAAAATCACGAATGCGCAATACAGCGGAACCGGTGCTTCGGCTGCTATCCGCAAAACCGGAACCGGAACATGGACGCTGACCAACAGCAATACCTTTAGTGGTGGAACGGATGTAAGCGGTGGAACTTTAATGGTAAATAATACTACCGGAAGTGGTTTGGGAACCGGTGCTGTAAATGTGTTTCCGGAGGGAATACTTGCCGGAAATGGTTCGGTTACAGGAAGTGTATCGGTATTTGAAGATGGAATTCTTACACCCGGAAATGGCATAGGAACTTTTACGGTTAGCAACGATGTAAATGTTCAGACCGGTGGTGTGATTTCAGTTGAAATTGATAAAACTAATAAGAAAAATGACTTGCTAAACCTTACAGGTACGTTGACAATGAGCGGAAAACTGCAAATCACATCCGTCAACGAAGTTCCTTTTTCAGCGACAGACTCATTCAAAATTGTAAACGGAACTATTATTGGACTTCCTACTCAAATTATTCCTGAAATGCCCGGTGAAGGTTTGGAATGGGATTTATCAGAATTTGTTTCGGGTGGAATATTAAAAGTGAGAACTGCCACGGGGATCAATGAATTGAGGATGGACGCCAGAATTTTCCCGATACCATTCAAAGATAAATTGAATATTCAACTTGATAAAGCTGATAATTCTGTCAATGTTTCGATTATTAATTTGATGGGAAGTGTTGTCACAACTGAAAAATTTGAAAACAACCGGGAAATTATTCTTAATACTGAAACTTTGCCGAAAGGAATTTATATATTGCAGATAAAATCAAAAGATAAATCGTTGATTCAAAGAATAATGAAAGAGTAATTCGAATAAATGTTCTGGAATAGATAGTCTTAATATTATAACTTTCCCAAAGTTTAAAGCTTTGGGAAAGTTTTTTTATAATAAGATTTTTTTAAAGCAAAAGGTAATGGGTAGCTTTTACTTAACTTTCAAAATTTTATATTTTTCAACTGCCGTCAGGGTTTTCAACTGCTGACAGAGTTGATGAAGTAAACCAATAACTCTCAAACTTTCAACCTCTCAAATCTTCAAACTTTCAAATGTCAAACTCTTTATTCTTCTAATTCACCCGCACCAACCCGGACAATTTCGGGATCGTCACCGGTACAATCCACTATAGTTGAGGGAATTGTGCCTCCAAATCCACCGTCGATAACCAAATCCACAATTTCGCCGTATTTTTCTTCAATCAGTTCAGGATCCGTGATGTATTCAGTAGTTACTTCGTCGGTGAAAATCGAACTTGTCATCATTGGATTGCCGAGCTCACGAACAATTTCGAGGGCAATTTTATTTGCCGGCATTCTGATTCCTACAGTTTTACGGTTTTTAAATAACTTGGGTAATTTGCTGCTTCCGTTCAAAATAAAAGTAAAAGGTCCGGGCAGATTTTTTTTCATCAATTTAAAATCCACATCATCCATTTTTGCAAATTCGCTGATCTGACTCATTTCGTGGCAAACAAACGAAAGATTTGTTCTTCGTAAATCATTGTTTTTTATCTTCGAGATTTTTTCGACACCGGTAGCATTAAAAATATCGCATCCAAAAGCATAAACCGAGTCGGTTGGGAAAATAATGATTCCACCGTTACGAAGCACTTCGGCTACATGACGGATTTGAACAGGATTCGGATTGGTATCGTAAAGTTTCAGTAACATGCTTTATTTAATGAAAAATGGAAAATTGAAAAAAGGAAAAAATGAAAGAAACGTAGTGAATTATTAAAACTTCCAAAAATACAAAAAAAATCCTGTAAAACTAATTTACAGGATTTTATATTTATGTTATTCTGAAAAGTAATTCAATTTTCAAAATTTAATAGCCGCATTTATCTCAAAATGCGTCAATAATTGCTTTGAAATCAGCAACTTTAAGTGAAGCTCCACCAATAAGTCCACCATCAATGTCCGGTTGTGAAAATAATTCAGCAGCGTTTTTAGCATTACAGCTTCCACCGTATAAAATAGAGGTG
>JAKLIM010000226.1 GCA_022709605.1 Bacteroidota bacterium
AAAATTGAATTTGGAGCAAACAATACTTTAAGTGTTGTTGTAATTCATTCGGGCTTATTGATTTACGATATGGTTTTTGTTAATGGAAATATTTTTATTGGACAAAATAATAATATTTTCAGATTAATTAAAAATAATAACCGGGAATTCAGTAAAATAAATTCCGGTGAAAAATTACTCAATCTGTCAGGAGATATTAATAAATTGTTTTACGACAACGGTTTATTGTGGATTGGCTCTGCTCACGGACTTTATCGATACGATATGAGTACCGAAAATATTACCCGATACGTTCACAATCCGGTTATTTCAACCTCAATTTCATCCAATTCAATCACCGATATCAAGAAGAATAAAGAAGGGAATTTAATAATTGCCACCTTGATCGGCATTAATTTTTATGATTATCAGACCAATTCGTTTACCCGAGTAAATACCGAAACATCACCTGCAGATCAGTCGCTTAATAACAATTTTGTGAGTTTTGTGCATTGCGATAATGATTTAATATGGGTTGCAACCGAAAAAGGAGGCATTAATTTACTAATTCCGAATCAGAATTTTTTTACCAATATGACGAATATTCCCGAAGAAAAGGGGAGTTTATCGAAAAATCCGGTGAATGCTATATACGAAGATGAAGCAGGTGATTTGTTGGTTGGAACTGTTGAGGGAGGTTTGAATATACGAAAAAAAAGTACCGAAAATTTTATTCATTCTACATCAACTTATAATAATCCTTCGACGCTTAGCCACAATACGGTAAGTAGTATTTGTCAGGACTTTAATGGTGATTACTGGATTGGAACCTGGGGCATGGGTGTAAATTTATTAAAAAAAGAAAATAAATATAATCCGGTTTTTAAAAGATTTACCAGTTTGGATAACAGTGAAAACGCAATTGGAAATAACTTTGTAGCTGCAATAATCTCCGATTCCATCCACAAAGGTTTGTGGATTGGTACTCGTTCAGGCTTAGACTTTTATGAAATAAACACAGGTCGGTTTTATCAGGTATTAAATTATTTACCCGATAACAAAGGAATTTGGTTTGTGACAGGTCTTTATATTGATTCTCAACAAAGATTATGGGTGGGAACAGGAAATGGACTTTTTTGTATTTATTTAAACCAAACAGATTTAAACCAAAATAAAATTCGGTATCGACATTTTCATTATATTTTAACTGATCCCGAATCAACAATTGTTGAAAAAATAAATTGCATCATCGAATCGAAAGATGGAAAAATATGGTTTGGGAGCAATGGAAACGGACTTTACTCGTACCACAAAAAAGATGGTAAAGAAATTTTTAAAAAGTACGATGAAAAGCGTGGATTATTAGACAATGTGATTTATGGTGTACTCGAAGATGAATCCGGAACATTGTGGTTAAGTACTGATAAGGGGCTTTGTGCATTTAATCCCATACGAAAAAGTATAAGAAATTTTACTTTGGTTGATGGATTGATTTCAAATCAGTTTTATTGGGATGCTTATTTCAAAAGTTCGGACGGTAGAATGTATTTTGGACACATGAATGGTTTTACGGTTTTCAATCCTTTGAAATATACGCCCAATACGATTAAAAACAGTGTGGCGATATCTAGTATTTCCGTTTTGACCGAGAATATATTTCCGGCAGAAGTGAGTAATTCTGATAATTATCTGAAGTTTAAAGATTTTAAATTGAATAAGTTGGTGTTAAAGGAAAATGATAAAGCATTTACAGTTGAATTTTCGGCATTGAATTATAATTTGCCCGATAAAATTAAATATGCATACCGACTGAAAGGATTTGATATAGGATGGAAAGAAGTAACTTCAGATCGTCGATTTGCCAATTTTACGAACATAAAAAATGGCAATTACGAACTGGAACTAAAATGTACCAATGCCGATGGAACATGGTCGGATCAGATTACATCGCTTAAAATAAGGGTAATACCTCCATTTTACAAAGCCTGGTGGTTTATATTATTGTCCATAGCATTTGTAGGATATGTATTATTCAGGTATTATAAATATCGCATAAATTCTTTGCGTGAGCAGGAAAATCATTTGCGTCAATTGGTCGAAATACGAACGAGAGAAATTGAACAACAGAAAGAAAAACTTCAGAATCAGGCTGTTAAACTTCAATCAAATATGGAAGAATTGATTGAACATCAGGAAGAAGTATCGCGTCAGAATGAACAATTGATTTTAAAAAATCAAAAAATAACGCATCAAAAGGAGAAACTTGAGCAACTTTCGAAGAAATTAGAAGAAGCCACCATTGATAAAATAGCCTTTTTCACAAATATTACCCACGAATTTCGAACACCTATAACCCTGATTCTCGGACCGGTTGAGCGGTCGCTAAAGCTCAGTACAAACCCGAAAGTGCTTGAGCAACTACATATTGTGAAAAGGAATTCCAAATTGCTTCTCTCACTTATTAATCAATTAATGGACTTCCGAAAAGTAGAATCAGGAAAAATGGAAGTGACCAAAACACAACAAAATTTTGTGGAGTTTCTCGATGATATTATACTTCCATTCGAAGATTTGGCGAAGGATCGTGGTATTACTTTTATAAAACGGTTTAGGATTAATCCACCTGAGTTTTTGTTCGATCGCGATAACATGCAAAAAGTAATTGGGAATCTGTTGTCGAATGCAATAAAATTTACACCCGACCATGGATTTATAAGTGTTATTGCTGCAACTTATTACGATAAAAAAAATCCGGAAGAAAAGCTTTATCTCGCCGTAAAAGATACCGGCAAAGGAATTCCGGAAGATGAACTGGAACGGATTTTCGAGCGGTTTTATCAATCGAAACAAAATGTAGTTTATTCGAGCAGTGGTCAAAATGGAACCGGTATCGGACTTTACCTTTGCAAACAGATAATCGAACTTCATAACGGTAAAATCGAAGTGTTGAACCAACAAACGGGAGGATCTTGTTTCCGGTTTATTATTCCAATCGAACGTCGCTTATCAACATTGGTTTCGGTTGATGGTAAACCAATGGAGATGATTGTTGCCAACGAAATTGAAACGAATGAAGAATTCAACGAAGAAACAACCAAAAATAAACCATTACTACTTATTGTGGAAGATAATGCAGATATGCGACAATATATCCGTTCGATACTTAGTGCCGAATTCAAAGTGTTGGAAGCGCCAAATGGAGTGATAGGACTTGAAGTGACCAATCGTTATCAACCGGACATGATTATAAGCGATATTATGATGCCCGAAATGGATGGCGTTGAATTTTGTAAACGTGTAAAATCTAATTTCGCAACATCACACATTCCGGTCGTTTTTCTAACAGCAAAAACATCGACCGATACACAAATTGAAAGTTTTCATCAGGGCGCAGATGCTTTTCTTGTAAAACCATTTAACGAAGAATTGCTTATGGCCATCATCAGAAACCTTACTGATAAACGTAAACGCCTGCAAATCAGCTTTGCTGAAAGTATGGATACCGAAATGCTGAATTTCAACGATGAATCGCTTGATAAAAAATTTATGGATAAAGCATTGAACGTAATCAAAGAAAATTACACAAATCCTGAGTTTGATGTCACTCAATTTATCGATTCCATGGGCATAAGCCGCAGTTTATTACACAAAAAACTGACCAATCTCGCCGGACAGTCGGCAAGTCGGTTTATTCGTATTTTCAGGTTGAATATTGCACGTGAGTTAATCATAAAAAACCGGGTAACACATTCGCTCAATATTTCGGAAATTGCATACGAAGTAGGATTTAACGATCCGAAATACTTCACCCGATGTTTTACAAAACATTTTGGTATTCAGCCAAGTACATTTATGGAAATGGATAAATAATTATGTTGCCCAAAATTTATTCCACTAAAAAGGTATTTTAGTCCACCTAGCTGAATTCGTTTTTATATTTCTTTGTAAAAGAGAACAAATCATTATATTTGTAACATAAATTTTTAAATCATATTATTAATGAAAAGGACAAATTTTATTATCATGTTACTGTTTTTTGTAACATCATCGATTCAGATTTCTGTATCGCAAACAACCATTACTGTAGATGTAAAAAAACCGGGTTCGCCCATTCAAAGCACGATGTACGGCATCTTTTTTGAAGATATAAACTATGGTGCTGATGGTGGTTTGTATGCCGAAATGATCAAAAACCGTTCGTTCGAATTTCCACAGAGTTTACTTGGTTGGTCTACTTTTGGAAATGTTGAAGTTCGAACCGATGGAGCACCATTCGATAATAATCCTCATTATGTGCGACTTTCGTATGCCGGACATGACGAAAAACATACAGGAATGGATAATGAAGGTTTCTTTGGAATTAGTGTAAAGCAAAATGCTGATTATAGGTTTTCTGTTTGGGCGCGAATTCCACAAAGCAGTACTTCTGAAAGCTTCAGAGTTGAATTTGTTGACGAAAACTCCAATATTTTAGCTTCCGAAAAAATAGCTGTTAATTCAAAAGAATGGAAAAAATATCAGGTTATTATCAAATCGAAAAAACTTGAACCTAAAGCTCGTTTGCGTATTTTCCTTATGTCGAAAAAAAGTATTGACATGGAGCATGTTTCGCTTTTCCCGGTTGATACCTGGAAAAGTCGTGAAAATGGATTGCGTTCAGATTTAGCTCAGGCTTTGTATGATTTACAACCGGGAGTTTTCCGTTTTCCCGGCGGTTGTATTGTTGAAGGTACTGATTTGTCCGATCGTTATCAATGGAAAAATTCCGTTGGCCCGGTTGAGAATCGCAAGTTGAACCTCAATCGTTGGCAATATACTTTCCCTTACCGCTTTTTCCCCGATTATTACCAAAGTTACGGCATGGGATTTTATGAATTTTTTCAACTATCTGAAGATATTGGTGCTGAGCCACTTCCCGTTATTAGTTGTGGATTGTCATGTCAGTTTCAAAATCATAGCGATAATGCTCACGTAGCGGTTTGCGATTTGCAACCCTACATTCAGGATGCTCTGGATCTGATTGAGTTTGCCAATGGTGATTTGACAACTAAATGGGGAAAATTGCGAGCTGATATGGGTCATCCGGCGCCATTTAATATGAAATTGCTGGCTGTTGGAAATGAACAATGGGGAAGTTTGTATCCCGAAAGATTAGAACCTTTTATTAAAGCCATTCGAGCTAAATATCCTACGGTTCAAATTATCGGAAGTTCAGGTCCAGGATCGGAAGGTAAAGATTTTGAATATCTTTGGCCTGAAATGAAGCGATTGAAAGTTGATTTGGTTGATGAGCATTTTTATCGTCCCGAAAAATGGTTTCTCGATGGAGCTGCCCGTTACGACAATTACGATCGCAAAGGTCCGAAAGTTTTTGCCGGCGAATATGCTTGTCATCCTAAAAATCGCAAAAATAATTTTGAATCGGCACTTTCCGAAGCTGCATTTATGACCGGATTTGAACGGAATGCCGATATTGTTCACATGTGTACTTACGCGCCGCTTTTTGCTCATGTACAAGGCTGGCAGTGGCGTCCCGACTTGATATGGTTCGATAATATGCGCAGTGTAAAATCGATTAATTATTACGTTCAACAACTTTATGGTATGCATGTTGGTACAAATGTGCTGAAAACTTTATCTAATAAAACACCTTTAACCGGACAGGATGGAATTTATGCTTCGTCGGCAATTGATAAAGTGAAAAATGAAATTTATTTGAAAATTGCGAATACTTCCAATGAAGTTAAAAAGGTGAATTACACATTCAACGGGCTTAAGAAAGGTGAAAGAAAAGGCACACACACCATTCTGAAATCGGATAATCTGGACATAGAAAATACACTGGAAAATCCATTTGCTGTGATTCCGGTTACTAGCGAAATTAAAGTTTCTGATAATGTGTTCAGTGTAGAATTAGCGGCAAAATCGTTTAATTTGTATGTGATTAAACAATAATGTAAGGAAATTATTATTTAGAAAAACTGTCTGATTGTCATAAATCAGACAGTTTTTTTTTGTGAATGCTTTGACGATAATATCTATAACTTTATTTTTAAAGTGGTGGTAAAAATGCATCTTCAATATGATCGATGCGGAAAGTTTGACCTTTGGGAATTACCGATATAACATCAAAGCGGGTTTCGCCCTGCCAATCGAATTTAAAAATATAATTGTGTGCAGCATTTACTAAATTCCTTATTTTTCTTAAGTTAATT
>JAKLIM010000227.1 GCA_022709605.1 Bacteroidota bacterium
GTTTTTTCAGGTAAATCAATTAAGCCCTGACTAACAAGGACACCAAAAACAACTGAACCAATGTCCTGAGTAACAACACCGGTGGCGGTAAAGGTATCGTAACCTTCGGGCAAATCATAAATGATTACAGATTCTCCATGTGTGCCAATACCTTCGGCAGGTTTACCGTTTATCAAAATAGGCTCGTTGCCACACGTCCGGTTCACACGAGCTTCGCCCCAACCGGAGGTAGCGCTAATCCATTTTAAATCGGTAAGTTTCAGATCACCTTTTGGTCCACGAAGCATCGGATCAACCCACACCACATGATCCCAATCGAAACCATTGCCACCATCTTTGACAAAAAGAACGAGCTTTTTTCCATTTTTCACAGATACTTCTATCTTTTGTGAGCTGCCTTTACCGGCTATTACCGGACTTGCATAATTGGCATTATTGAAATCAATATTTTCTACATTGCTTTGTGCGTTGAAAAGTGCAACATATTTATCTTTACTGTTGGGCACATCGGCTGTCCATACAATAAGGTTTTTATCGCGCGATACCTGACGATTGTTTGTGCTCAATTGGTTCACTTTCAACATCTCAGGGTTAGTGAGCATTTCTTTGGTAAAATCATCGAGTTTAGTCATGTCGCCACCAAAAATAAGTGGAGAACGACCAATAGCCCACAAGCTCATAAGCGTGTATTGCTCATTTTTTGTGAAATTGGTAGATCGTTTGAAATCAACAATTCCAATTGGTAGCATATCTGCATCGGGGAAATGACCCGGAGCACGAAAGGGTGTCCAAACATCCAGGCGTTCGAACATGGCCAACAACAATCCCCATCTGTCCCAAAAATCATCGGTAATGCGCCACATATTTGCATGGTTCATCACATGTTCACCGGCCACTATCGGTGTTGCACCCGGCGATAGACTTAAAATAATTGAGCGACCGGTTTTATCAATGGCATTTCGAAGCGCTTCAATTTCAGCTTTTTGAACTTTGTCGTAAGGGCGCGAAATATCGTCACACTTTATAAAATCCACACCCCAGTCGGCATACATCTGCACAATTGAATTGTAGTAGGCCTGGCCTTCGGGTTTAGTAGCATCAACACCATACATATCAGGATTCCACGCACAACGTGAGTTAGTTAATGCAATATCCTGAGCTTTAGCAGATGTCCCGAGAACCGGAGTGTTTTTTTCAACAGCTTGTCGGGGAATTCCACGCATGATATGGATGCCAAATTTAAGTCCTTTGGAATGTACATAGTCGGCAAGTGATTTAAATCCTTTGCCATCGGCAGCTGATGGGAACTTTTTCAAGCCGGGAGTTAAACGTCCATATTCATCCATGGTCAGCACAGCCTTCGGATCATAAGCATGTCCTTTAGCCTCAGGCTCGTACCATTGAATATCCACTGTAAGATAGTTGTATCCACTGGGTAGAAGGTACTTTGCCATTGCATCCGCTTGTTCCTTGATTTGTTGCTCGGTAACAGTTGTTCCAAAACAATCCCAGCTATTCCAACCCAGGGGTGGAGTCGTTGCCCACGTATGATAATTCTTTTTTGTCTGCGCAAAAACAGTAGAAATACTGATTGTACTGCACAGAATAAATAGCAAAACTTGATTTTTCTTATTCATGATTTTCTTTTCGTATTTTAAACTCCGTTGATTTCAATGCTCAGGCTAACATTTACGTTTACACCTTTAAATAACTTATAATAAGACAATTAATATAACCCAGTGCAAGACACGGATTTATTATTGATTATCATACGCATTTATTGACGTAAAATTAATCTTTTTACAAATGAATTCCGCTAAAAATAGAGTTTTTTAAGATTTACACCACACCTCAGTTGAAAATTATTGTTTCGCCGGCACACTCACTCCTTCAGTTGTCAAAGTGATAGGTTTAATACTTCCATCGGGATTAAAATTCATATATTCAACACATACCTGACGTCTGCAATCACCACCCGGTGTGCCATCCAAAGGATATGCACCATCGTGGTAAAAGAAATACCATTGATTTTTAAATTCAATAACTGCCGGATGAATAGTGAAACCATGTTTTGCTGCACCGGTTACAAATCCACCAAAAGTCCACGGTCCGGTAATTTTTGGGGCTGTAGAGTAACACATCTGCTCGGGTTGGACTCCGGGAGCATCGGCAGCATACACATTGTAATACAGATTATTACGTTTAAAAAGCCAAGGACCTTCTGAATAATTTCTGAAAGGAACTTTGGTTATCGGACCATCAAGTTCAACCATATTACGGTTCAGTTTTACCATGTAACAATCGCCGTTTCCCCATGCCATCCAGGGCGTACCATCATCATCAATAAGTACTGTAGGGTCAATATCAGAATTCCATCTGTGCGAATCTTTGGTCATATCATCAGTAATAAGAGGCATGCCCGGTCGAGCTTCTTTAAACGGTCCAGTTGGAGAATCGCCCACCGCTACGGTTATGAAATGGCCTTCTTTTCTGTCGAGTGTTACATAAAAATAATACTTTCCGTCCTTCTCCACTACTTGCGCAGCCCAGGCCGACCCGCTATTTGCATTAACAAAATCTTTTGCAGCCAAAACAGGACCGTGCGCTGTCCAGTGTTTCATATCGGTGGTAGAATAACAAAGCCAGTTGGGCATATTGAACCAACCGCCGGGCGACGCTGTATCCTGACCAACATACACATAAACTCTGTCGCCAACAACCAATGCAGTTGGATCAGCGGTAAAAGCATCTGTAAAAAGCGGGTTTTGTCCGGCAATTCGTGGCAAAGCTTCACCTGATATTTTCACATCGTCAATTCCACCATCGAGTACAGCCAGGCTATTCGGAAATCCACCGGGAAAACCACGTCCGATAACCCACGAACCGGCATCACTGCGCATTGCAGCACCTTTAAAAGTAATCGAAGTTGATTCTCCAAAACTCTTTTCAGTCGAAGCTTTCACTTCAATTTTCAAGGTAGTTTGATCTTTTTTGATATCGTAGTTGGCTTGTGCACGCACATCGTACCATTTACCTACTTCAACTTCATTGCCAGCTGCTATGCGACGAGGTTTTCCGTCGGCACAAAAGAGTTCCACAAAGTATTTTTTTTGCATATTGTCAAAACCAACCGAAACATCGCCAAATAATTGTCCACCGGCACCTTCTTTGCAAAGATAAACCTGCTCAGTTCCCAAAAGATTACACATCAGACTGGCTTCAATTGTCCAGCTTTTGCGCAAATCGTAATAAGCAAGTGGGCGATCATACGAAACAATACACTCACCTTTTTTTAAGGAAAGTGAACGTGTGTTTGGCTTATTTTCTGTTTGAGAAGCAGGCACATTATCTGAAAAAACCAGCGTTGAAGGGCGTGAACCACGCACTTGCAAAAAATTGCCTTTGCCCGATTGATCAAGAATATAAGGTTGCGGTTCGGCTGGTCCTCGCTCAGAAGCTGTTAGCGGCTGACCAACAACCGGAACAGAAACAGAGTCAGTTTTCAGGTGCTTTATTTGTTCAAAATTCCAATGAGCAAGAACCTCGCTTTGGCAAAATACATTTGTCGTACCCGTAGCAAAAACTATTAAGCTGAGAACAAATACCTGTTTATATGAAAAAAAATCTTTTTTAAACATACAATTATTAGATTATTTTAATTTCCACCAATCGAAATTAAATAACGGTGTCGAGCCTCCTTTAAATTTGAAATAAACATCATGAACCCCTGAGATTTTCTTAAGTTTACAGGTCATGCTTTTCCATTCTTTTGTTCCTCCTGTAGAAGTAACTTTACAAACTCCAACCGGTTTTCCGGAAGGATTATCCAGCATAATTTCTATTTGACCTCCGTTTCCCGCAACATTGGCAATAAATGTTTTGGCCTTGGCTGTACCGAAATCGACTCCCATGACTTTAATCCAATCACCGTTTTCGATACTACTAACACACATGCCACCAGCACTTGAAATCTCTGTTTTAATGGCACTCTGCATATTAAATGTTTCTGCTTCAACCTGTTCAAATGGGTTAAGGTAAGATTGTTGCTTTACCCCGTCAACTGTATTAGCCATAACTTCAATTGTTCCGTCCGGATTGTGTTTAAACATATCCACACAAATATTGCGTTTGTAAACAGGGTTGATTTTTGCCTCTTTAGATACTACCCGGTTATGATAGGCTTGATACCATTCACCATTAAACTTAAATATTGCCTGATGATTGTTGTTGTCGTTGAGCGGTGGTTGGTTAGAAACTGCACCCCCATAAGTAAACCCTGAAGTAGGGTTGGTACTTGTCATGTAATCTATTCGCATTTGAGCTCTTGGGTTTGCAGAATATGAAAAGTAGTAAGTCCCATTTACTTTATGCATCCATGACGCTTCGAAGAAATTTTTTGCTGATAATTGAATAGCAGGTCCATCAACAGTTATCATATCGCGGTTCAATTTGATAACACGCACATTGTTGTCACCATTTCCACCAAAATACATATAAGCTTGTCCATCATCATCAATAAAAGTCATTGGGTCGAAAAGCCACATGCGCGTGGCCGGTTGCACTCCGGGTGTACTATTTTCAACCAGCGGCTTTCCTATTGGATCCACAAAAGGACCCAGAGGATTGTCGGATTTAGCTACCCCAATTCCATTTCCACTATTACCAAAATAAAGAAAAAACTTTCCATCGCGCTCAACAGCAGACGGTGCCCAACTACGGGTAGCCCACGAACAGTTTTTTGGTACTTCAAACACTATTCCGTGATCAGTCCAGTTCTTCAAATCACTACTTGAGATACAAACAATAGACTTCATCTGATATCCAGACTTATCGTCGCCCGGATTTTCATCATCGTTTGAACAGTAAAGATAAACTCTATCCTTATAGACCATTGCGCCCGGGTCGGCCAAAAAACGATGAGATGCGATCGGGTAATCGGCAAATACATATTGGCTCAGCCCAACAAAGGATAAAAGAAGTAAAAATGAAATGCGAAATAATGGTTTCATACTATTGATTTTAATTTATTATTTTTTTAGTTGCCAGCAATCAAAATTGAAAAGGTTGTCACCAGCTCCTCCTTTGAAAACAAAGTACAGGTCATGTACCCCTTTGACTTTATTTACTTTACACGATAGGGTTTTCCATGTTTGAATATCACCGGTATTTTTTACGTCTAAAGTCCCTAACAAACTGCCGTTTTTTGCATCAATGTAAATTTCGATTTTTCCACCTTGTGATGCAGAAGCTACACTTGCGCTAAATTTCTTCGCACCTTTACCAAAATCTACACTTCGTACTTTAATATAGTCGCCGTTACTGATGTTGGTGACGTACACACCAGTTTTCTCATCTTTCGTAGTTTCAACACCTTCTTCCCAAGCAATAGTTTCAGCCTCAACTCTTGTGAATGGATTCAAATTAGCTGCACTTTCTTTCACTCCTTCTTTTGTCGGATGAATTAACGGAATGGAGCCATCTGCATTAAACACAAGCGGTTCTACACAAACCGAGCGTTTAAAACCACCACCGCCGGGCAATGCACCATTGTGGTAAAATAAATAGGATTTGCCTTTGTAATCAATCAATCCCGGGTGATTGGTGAAAGCTCCACCTTCTTTTATGACGTGCATGATGGTGTCGCCATAGGTCCAGGGACCGGTAATACTTTTAGCCGTAGAAAAAGCCAAATGCTCGGGAACTCCACCAGCCGGGTATAACAAGTAATACAGGCTGTTACACTTATATAACCATGGACCTTCTTCGTAAGCTGCCGTGCGGTTGTCTATTTTTTTTGAACGATATCCAAAATTATCATCTCTCAAATCTTCTTTTGCAATACCGTAATTCATATCATAAGAGATCATATCTTCATTTAGCTTTACATGCCAAAGGTTTGGATTTCCCCAATACATGTATGCCTGACCATCGTCGTCGATAAAAACCGTTGGGTCAATATAGCCAAAACCCGATACCAATGGTTTGCCAATCGCATCTTTAAAAGGTCCTGTCGGACTGTCGGATACAGCAACGCCAATAGCATTTCCACCGTTTTTTTGATTCACCGGCAAATAATAATAGAATTTTCCGTTTCGATAAACGCATTGGCCAGCCCAGGCATCGCCGCGCGACCATTCAAAAACCTTATACGACAAAATCGCACCATGATCGGTCCAGTTTACCATATCGGTA
>JAKLIM010000228.1 GCA_022709605.1 Bacteroidota bacterium
ATGAGGGGCAGAATTTGAAAATTTTCTGCCCCTCACAGTATTATATAATTATTTTACCAAAACCGGACCAGCGTACTCTTCGCCCGCAACACCGAGTTGATATACTTTTACAAAGTCGATATACATATTTGCTTCAAAAATATTTTCTGCATTCAAAGCAGTAATCTTATTGATGTCCCATATTTGAGTAAAATTACCACCAATGGCAAGATTGAAAATGATAAAGAATTTTTTGTGGAAATAATGTGCAGCATTTCCGGCTTTGTCTTCGCCATTGATGGCCATCTCACAAATTGGAGTTGCCGTGGGGTTTTTATCAAGATCAAGATACGTTTTCACTACATTTTCATCCCAAATAAGTGTGAATAAATGAAAATCGTCCTGAATACCTGTAGCATTAGTGAAATCTTTACCCCAATTTGGATACGAACCACCGTTCCAACTTTCGCCCCAGTGAAACCAACTACTGAAATATTTATCTTGTGTACCTCTTTTAATACCGTTTGTATTTCCCATTTCTAAAATATCCATTTCACCACATTTTGGCCAACCAACGCTTGGATAGTCGGCACCCATCATCCAAAATGCCGGCCAAAGACCATTGGCTGTACGTGGTAATTTTATTCTCGCTTCAATTTTACCATGCTTTACCGACATTTTGCCAAGCGTTTTTAATCGTCCCGAAGTACATGTTTTATTTGAATAGTTTTCTTTTTTGGCTTTAATTATCAAGCACCTATCGCCGGTAACTGGCTCAACACCCACCGAAATATTTTCACGCCGATAGTATTGTAATTCGCTGTTGCCACCACCATCGCCATTCACTTCAATCACCCAATTATTGGTTTCGTCAAGCGATGTTCCGTTGAATAAATCCTGCCAAACAAGTTTGTAGCCATTGGTTTCGCCTGAACCAACTTCGGTCGGCTCAATTACTTCCTCATTAATAGGTGGATCGGGTTGAGGTGTACAACTAAAATTTAAAAGACCAAAAGCCAAAATTAAACAGGCCAAATTCAAAAACGATTTTTTCATTAAATTGAAATTTTTATTGATTTCATTATTTTGATAATAATCTGATTTTTAATTTAAGGTATTCAACTATTTACTTATTCTGATCCAATTAAGTGAAGTTCCGCCATAGATATTTTTTACACGAATGGTGTGTTTACCTATGCTCATGGGCAGACTTGTGCTCATCGTAGTCCATGCATTTTCAGCGCCGGTTTTGGGTAATGCGAGCGTTGAAGTAACTTTACCATCAACCGAAATTTCAATATTGGAATTGTAAAGCGATGTATATCTTATTTCTATTATAGGATTTTTAATATTAAATGTTTCAATTAAATACTCTAACCACATATCAGAATTTAAATCAGTTACATCCAGTACACCATCAACATCGGTTGTTGGTCGCAAATGTACCGAAGCACTCCAATTTCCTTCCTTCACAGCTGTTTCCATGCTCAACGAACTGTAGTGTTCGGCAGGGATTTTCTGCAATTCAGGATAATAAATCGTTTTGTCGAGTGTGGACATATTCACGAAAACTTTGCCAAGTTCTGACAAATCGTAAGGTGCGTTTTTGGTGAGCAATTGCATATACGGGTATGATTCAACAATTCCACTGGCACGAGGTATAAACCATGCATACCGGACCACATCGGGATTACTCTCGAGGTAGTTTATTGCTTCGGACAGATAAAACATTTGGGCGTTTACATTTGTAATGTTTTTCTCCCAAGCACAAAATTCTGTTAACCATATCGGTTTTCCGTATTTTTTAAACCGTTTTACATACGAAGCCATGGCTGATGCATTGCCCATATAACAATGTATTGCAATGCCATCGACACCCGATAAAGGAACTAAAGTAAAAAACTCATCCAACCAAACAATCGGATCACTGTAACCTGATAATGTGCCATAATTCATGGCAGGTGAAATTATTTTCATGTCTAATTCCTTGGCCAAAGCAGCCAATGGAATCCATTTTTGGGCAGCTACTACAGGCGACATATTGGCCTGATCGGTGAGATTGGGCTCATTAAAGCCTAAAATGTATTCACATTCAGGATGTAATTGCTTAAATGCCCGGATTTCAGCAGCATTGAAGTTACCATTCCATGCCATTGGAAGAAAATCGATTTTGTTTAATGAAGTTGCAGTGTTTACAGCTGCGCTGATGTTGGGTCCCCAGTTGTAAAACCATGAAACGCCTTTGGCAAGCAAATTGGCATCATCGGTCGGAATTTGAAAGTTATAGGATACGCCACGTTTTGCACTTCGATGCTGAACTTGTTCGGGAAGTGGTTCTATTTCATCTACATCGCACGATGAAAAACCAATTCCTAAAAACAAAATATATAGGTAAAAATATATTCTAACGTGCTTTTTCATTAATTTAAGAGGAATTTTAATGTCATTTAGCAGAACTGCTCAAAACAGTTCTGCTAATGATAAACTAAACAACCTAAAACATACCTTAACTATTATAATTTCCGCTGATATACGCGAACATAATCTACCTTCATAATGACCGGTTGATTAAAAATGGCATCATCAATGCTTCCACCCATTGTACCGCCGATTGCAAGATTAAGTATGATAAATGCGTCAGCTTTAAATGGCCATTGTTGAATAGTGGCATTTACATGTGGTTCCCAAACTGTAGCACTTTTTACACCATCAATATAAAAGCTAATATTATCATCCCCTTCGTTGTACTTTTGTTCCCACTCGACAGCATACGTATGGAAATTGCCCTCTACATCAGCTCTGGTTTGTCTGTTGTACCAGTTATTTCCTTTCGAACCGTTTTTTTCGGAGGTATGTGTGGCATGCGAAATCATAGTAGGCTGTGAGCCAACATGTTCCATGATATCTATTTCGCCACACAGGGGCCACTTTGCAATTGAAATATTTGAACCCATCATCCAATATGCCGGCCAGGTTCCTTTGCCGACTGGTAGGCTGATACGGGCTTCAATTTTACCGTAAGTAAAAGCGGCTTTATCACGACTATTTATGCGTGCTGATGTGTAATTATTAGAACCATAAACTTCTTTTTTTGCTTCAATAATTAAACTCCCGTTCTCGAACCGGATATTTTCGGGGCGATTGGTATAATTTTGCTTTTCCTGATTTCCCCAACCTCCACCACCGGTTTCGTAGCTCCACTTGGTCAGGTCGAGTGTTGCTCCATCAAATTCTTCGGACCAAACCAATTTGTAAGGAATATCGGTGCGCGTCACTGTAACTGCACAGGTTGTTTTAAGTACCGTATCAACCTCAATTTTGATTGTTGCTGTTCCGCGAGAAATGGCTTTTACTTTCCCATTCACTACTGTAGCCACTTTTTCGTTCGACGATGACCAAACGGTTGTTTTTGCTTTTGAATTGGTTGGCTGCAAAGCCGGCATTAGTGTTACTGAATCGCCTTCGGCCAACGTAACTTCGGTTTTATCAAGACTGACAGTTAGAACCGGAATAATCGGGTCTTCTGTTTTACACGATGCAAAAATTAAAATCGAGATAAAAATTGCACCGAAAGCTATTTTATTGACTAAAGAACCCTTCATAAAATCAAAATTATATAAGTGAAAATGAAAAAAAAATTTATTGTTATGTAGCGGGGACATTCAACCCCGCTACACTGTTTTATTTGAAAATCTTATTTTTTATAAATGAATACAGCGTCCATATCCATTGTAGTACCTGCAACTCCACCTGCTAAGAACCATAAAATGTTTTTAGCACCCATACCTGTACTGTATAACAAACCATTTGCCTTTAATGTTGACATAGGAATTTCAATTTGTTGCCATTCGCCATCGCGGTCAAAATCAGCAAGTGGTTGAATCATCGTACCATTGTCGTTAAATGCAGATGCTCCAATCGCAAATTTCACATTAGACTGTCCATCCATACCAAATACATAAATGGCATTTCCTTTACTTTTCATTCCAATATGTAAATAATAATTGTCCGGATTATTAGTTATGGCAACTAACTTGTCGGTTAAAGCATTATCATTAACATTGAAACCTGCACCTGACCAGCCTACTGTTCCAACAGTTAAACTTGTCCAACCTTCTACTTCGCCATAAAAATTAGGTCCGGTAGCAGTACCAGCAGCAAAAGTATTATCCCAGATATATAAGAACTTGGTAAGTTCGTCAGGACGTAAATCAGCTTTAATTTTTGTTCCTAATTTAACAGCTGTAACACCATCCAATATAAGAGGATAATATTCTGTTCCATTCAATGATTTTTTGAAATCAATAACTTCTTTAGTTACTGTAACTGCACATGTTGCAGTAAAAGTTCCTACAGTTGCAACAATATTTGCTGTTCCAATTTTAACTCCTTTTACTTTTCCATTCACAACAGTAGCAATAGTTGTATTCGATGATGTCCAGGTTACATCTCCTTTAGCTCCGGTTGGTTGAATTGTAGCAACAAGTTCGGCCGAATCGTTAACTGCTACCGAAAGAGTTGTTTCGTCGAGTGTAACTCCTGTTACTTCAAGTTCTTTTGTGCACGAAGCGAAGATAACTGCAAAAGCAGCAAATGCAATAAATAATTTTGTTAGTTTCATGATAATTTAAATTTTAATCGTTTAATAATTTGGTTTTGTTTATTTAATAAAGTGGATTTTGTTCCATTGGATTTAAATCAATTTCCTGACTTGGAATTGGGAATAATTCATGTTTGCCAGCTACAAACGGCGCCATTTGTGCCTGTGCTTCAGCAGTTTCGGTTGCTTTGTAAGCATCCATGGTTTGTTTTACAACGCCCCAGCGGCAAAGGTCGAACCAACGGTGCCCTTCCATTGCCAATTCAACACGGCGTTCGTGACGAATGGCTTTGCGAAGATCGGTTTGATTGTCGGCGTAAGTTCCATATGGAAATGCGGGTAAAATAGCTCCATTTCCACGGGCACGTGAACGAACCTGTTCGAGCGCTGCTTTTGCTTCCGAAAGTTTGTTCAATTCACAACAAGCTTCGGCATACATCAACAATACATCAGCATATCTGATTACTTTATTATTGATAGGACCACGAGTTGGGTGATCAATAATAATTATCGAATTATCAGGATTCATCATTGCATATTTGCGGTTCAGGTAGCGACTACCCAAATATATTTCCTGTGCAGGTGTTTCGATATCAGCATCCGAAGGGTTAAATATAGTTGCATCGCGACGAGGATCACCGGTTTCATACTCATTATACAGGTTTTGGGTTGGTTTATTGAAACCCCATCCCTGAAATTTCGAAGAACGTGAACGGGTAAGTACTACTGTAAATGTTCCACGCGTAAAACCATCTCCCTGTCCATAATCACTCATCGGATCTGCCATATACTGAATTTCAAAAACTGATTCTGAACCGTTTTCACCAGCCAGTGTAAAATTATTGGCATAGTTCGATACAAGCTGATATTCGTTGGAAGTCATAATCGAATCGCCCCATCGTTTAGCAACATCATATTTTTTCAGATATAAATTTGTTTTAAGGAGCATAGCCTGAGCAGCACCTTTAGTAACACGACCTAAATCTGCAGCAACATATTCGCTTTTTTTCCAAAGTCCTTTGTTGGCATCTTCTAAATCGCTAACAATAAGGGTGTAAATTTCATCAGCTGTTGCACGCGGTTGTTTCCAATCGGCCGAAGAAATAATAGGTTCTGTTGTTTTAGGAACTCCACCAAAAACCCTTACCAAACGGAAATAATACATGGCGCGTAAAAATTTCAATTCTCCAATTAACCTTTTTTGAACCCTATCGCTCATAACCGAATCGGTTTTCATGAGCGGAATTTGTTGTAAAGCAAGATTACAACGACCAATACCCTGAAATTGTGCTCGATAAAAATTTAGCAAAAAACTGTTGTTCGAATTTGTTTTGAAGTTCTCAAAATCGTATGCATCTGACATATCACCAACCGATTGACCGCCTTTCAGGGCATCGTCCGATGCTACATCACCAATAAACCATTCGGGAAAATATGTACTGTTGAATTCCCACATCAATGGCACATAAGCTCCATTTGTAGATTGAATAGCAGTTTTGCCCACGGTAAAATAATCTTCGAGGAGTGTTACTCCGGGAGTTGGTTCCAACAACCAGTCGTTACACGAAGTC
The DNA here is from genome assembly GCA_022709605.1 of Bacteroidota bacterium. Classification (GTDB taxonomy): domain Bacteria; phylum Bacteroidota; class Bacteroidia; order Bacteroidales; family Paludibacteraceae; genus Paludibacter. Next base: position 6,151 of record JAKLIM010000228.1, read on the forward strand.
AGAAACATTGAACCGGTTGCGAATAATATAAAA
>JAKLIM010000229.1 GCA_022709605.1 Bacteroidota bacterium
CGATAATTATTTCCAAGATAACGAGCTGAAAAAATAAGTAATGAGCTGAAATTTGAAGGATAATCAGAAAACCATTTCCGGTAATAACTACGGTCGAAATCGGTACCGAGATTTACATGACCATCTTTCAGTTCGGCTAACATTAAACCCATCAAATCGAAAAATTCATACCTGTTCAAAGTGCTGTCAACCTGCTGTGAATAAACAGTATGTATCGAATCCCAATTAATATTTTTATAATCGAGATAACAATATTTTGTGTCGATTATTTTCCATAAAGCCTCAAAATTACCCTCATTCGTGTTTTGGTATACATCCTGATCGTCGATACACGATGAAAAAATAAAAGGGGCACAAAACATAAAATATAATATTTTTTTCATATTCAATTTTGATTTTTCCCCGATAGTTATCGGGGTTGTTATAATATATTTATTTATAAGCGCTTACAAAATTGTCGGGAGCTTTATTTTGCGTTCCTGTAAATCTATAAATATTGTATTTCCAGCCAACAAACATCTTTAACTCATTGTGTTCAAAAATCATTTCGTTGGCTGTATATTTCAATTTATTTGCACCAATTCCAAATTTCCAAGTCGAATTTTTAAATGGAATTTCAATCGCGGTATTTAACGACATGCCTTGTCTGTTGTGCAACGAACTGAAATGAAAAGTATTGTTTAAATTCATCAATTCGAACATTTCATAGTATGAAATACCGGCTTCGGGCACAAACATACAACCCAAAACAGGTGCTTCAATTTCGAAATTCAAACGAATTAATTTTCTAAATACAGAAATATCGTAATTAGCAACCGCCGCCAGATTTATATTTGTTGCCAAATCAAAATTATACGGATTGTTTACATTTCTGCCGTTTTGTTTCACTGCAAAACCTGCATCAAGGGTACTTCCGGCACTTAAATACAAATCATCGGCAATATTATTGAAATGATAAAATGCACCCCAACTTCCGGCTGCACCCATGTATGCTATCGAAGCCGTACTTTTTGGGTTAACAGTAATACCGATAAGGCCGTTCAGTTTTGTCTGCATTGATAACTTTGTATTGTCTGGCGAAAATAATTTTTGTTCCCGATGTTCTACGAAAACACCTAAGCCAGAATATGTTAATGGGGAAAGATAGGCATCCTGAAGGTTTAAAACCGATATTCCTGCCAAATCCGAAACTGTAGTCAAAGGAAATTGACGTTGAAGAGAATTTTGTGCCTGCATTTGAAAGCAAAAAATCAAAAAAAGAAAGAAAATCCATTTTTTCATAATTACTGAATGAAAGTTTTATTTGCAAAAATAGGAAAAAATAGTTTGAAAAGGTCAAATAATAAAAATAAGGTTTAATTATTATATGTTTTCAAAACAATGTTCCCCTGCAAATACTTCATTGAATATCAACAAAAGTAATTTCAACTTTAAGTCGGGGAATGTTTTTTAAATTTCTCAATCTGAGGTAATTTAGCGAAAATCATTATCTTTGCAATCTTATGAAAAAATGAGGTGCTTAAAAAGATGAAAAAGATAGTTTTTGCAACTAATAATCAACACAAATTACTCGAAGTAAGAGCTGTGGTTGGTAACGAAATTGAAATAATAAGCCTGGCCGAATTAAACTGTTTCGATGATATCGCCGAAACCGGAAATACGCTCGAAGAAAATGCATTGATAAAGGCAAAATATATTAATGAGAAATTCGGATTGGATTGCATGGCCGACGATACCGGACTCGAAGTTGAGGCATTGGGCGGTGAGCCGGGAGTGTTTTCGGCTCGTTACGCAGGCGAAGAACAGAATTCTAAGAATAATATGGAAAAATTGCTACACAATTTAAAAGATATAAATAACCGAAATGCTTGTTTTAGAACTGTCATAGCTTTTATCGAAAACTCCGAAATAAAATATTTTGATGGAATAATAAAAGGTGAAATTATTCGGGAACCGCGCGGAATTGCTGGTTTTGGTTACGATCCGGTGTTTGTACCCGATGGATATTCACAAACTTTCGCAGAACTTGGAGCCGAAGAAAAAAACCGTATAAGCCACAGAGCATTGGCTGTGAAAAAATTAGCCGATTACCTGAAACAAAGTTGATTTTTCATTTTCATATTAAAAAATCTATTTTTGCCCCTGGTTACGAAATAAAACGTATAAATTTAAGTTATAATAAATTAGTACTCTATAAATAAATCGAAAATTGTAAATGAAAAAAATAATCACCCTGATAGTTGTTATTGCATTTCTATATCCCGCATTTGTTAGCGCTCAGTTAGCCATGGGAAAATGGAGGACACATTTTGCGTACAACAATGTGGACCAGATTGCACAATCCGAGAATAAAATTTATGCAGTGAGCGAAGGTTCTCTTTATTCGATTGATAAAGAGGATGAAGGCATGGAATTTTACAGCAAAGTAAGCGGATTGAATGATGTAAGCATCTCCAAAATTGAGTACGACAAACAAAGTCAACAATTATTGATCGTGTATGCTAACGGGAATATTGATTTGTTAAGCACCGGAGGTGTCATCAATGTTATCGATTTGTTTATTAAGCAAATGAGCACCAGCAAAGCGATAAACGATATTATTTTTTATGATAACAAAGCTTACTTGTCGTGTAGTTTTGGAATTTTGGTCTTAAATATGTTAAAACGCGAAATTGCTGACACCTATTTTATTGGTGCAAATGCCACCGAAGTAAATGTAATTAAAACAGCCATACATAATGGAAATATTTATGCTGCAACTGCAAACTCAATTTATAAGGCTTCCTATGCCGAACCAAATCTGGTAAATTACGAATTTTGGTCAACACTTGGCGGACTTCCCGGAAGTGGCGAGATAAAATCATTGGGTTCATTTGATGGTAAATTGTTATTGCTTCGAGGTGGAAAACTTTATAGACAGAATGCTGATAACACCTGGGCAGCAATGCTAACTGATTTAACAATAAGTTATTTCAATATTTCGGGGAATAATTTATTTGTTTACAATTCGTTAAATCAAATGTATCTTGTTAATAGTCAGTTCGAAAAAGTTTTAATTGACGGTGTAACCAACGTAAGTGATTCGGAATATGATGCTGAAAGTAAAACAAGTTGGTTTGCCGGTTCATCAATTGGGGTCATAGCGTATAACAGTGGATTAAATCCGGCAGTAAAAACGTATAAGCCCGCCGGACCTGCGGTTAATATCCCATGGAGTATGACTTTTGCAGGGCAGAAATTATTTGTGGTGCAGGGTGGACGGTGGTCATCGCAATATTTCAGACAAGGTTTAGTTATGATGTATGAAAATGGGGTTTGGTCAAATATCAATCATGCAACTATAAAAGCAAAAACAAACAAAGAAGTCTGGGATTTTATGAATATAGCTGTTGATCCAACCGACAACAAACACTTTTATGTAACATCCTACGGTACAGGATTATATGAATTTAAAGACAACGAGTTTTTCAAATTACATAATTATACAAACAGCACATTGGAACCACATCCATTAGCTGCAACTATGCCTGATTTATATACCCGATTAGATGGGGGAGTTTTTGACTCAGAAGGAAATTTATTTGTTGCAAATTCAGCAGTGTCAAATAATTTAAAAGTACTGTTAAAAACCGGCGAGTGGATTCAACTGAAAGCATCGTCTACAGGAAAAGAAACTTTAGGAAAAATTATAATCAACAATCAGAATGTAAATCACAAATGGATTTTATCCGTTCGTTCTGGTGAAATATTAGTGTTAGATGATAAAGGCACATTTAATAATGATTTCGATGATGTATTTACTGTTTTCAAATCCTTTCCTGATCCGGATGCTGAAGGAGCATTAATTTCCCCAGCCACTATTTATACGATGGCACAGGATAAAAATGGAGTTATTTGGGCTGGAACTGAACAAGGTCCTTTAGTGTTTTATAATACTGCAAATGCTTTTACATCAGGTTTTTCATGTTCGAGGGTGAAAATACCACGCTTAGACGGAACTAATCAGGCTGATTATTTATTGAAGGATGAAAGGATTAAGGCAATTGCTGTAGATGGAGCTAACCGCAAATGGATAGGCACCGAAAGTTCAGGCGTTTATCTCATGTCGGAAAACGGACAGGAAATGATTCATCAATTTACTGTTTCAAACAGTCCGTTATTATCTAATGATATTATTTCAATCGCGATTAATCCTGTTACCGGCGAAGTTTTCTTTGGCACAGGACAGGGAATTGTATCTTATCAGAGCGATGCAGCCGAATCTACAGGTTCTTTTAGTAATGTATATGCATATCCAAACCCTGTTCGTGAGGGTTATAATGGTGTAATTACAATTACCGGGCTGGTTGATAATACCCATGTAAAAATTACGGACCTGAACGGAAATCTGATTTGCAGTACTACTTCGAATGGCAGTATTGCCACCTGGAACGGAAAAGATGTTCACGGACGTAAGGTAAGTACAGGTATTTATCTGGTGATTTGTGCCAATGAAGACGGAACACAAAATACAATTACCAAAATAATGGTGATCAATTAGTTTAAATTTTTGGTCAATAAAATGAATAAAAGAAGATTGATAAAGGCATTTAACCGCCTGTTACATTTACCAAAAGGAAAATACTTTGCATATTACATATTTAATAAATTTCGACATTATTACCTGAAATTAATTAAATCATCAAAAGTTGCTTATCCTTCAACTATAATGCTTGAGCTTTCAAATCAATGTAATTTGGCATGTACAACTTGTCCCAGGGAATATGATTTTGGTAAAGCTATGGATAAAGGGCTTATGCCAAAAGAAAATGCAAAGAAAATAATTGATGAGTTATGGCCTTATCTTGACTCAATTGGGTTAACAGGAATGGGTGAAACGTTTATTTATAAAGATATTGAAGAAATAGTTGACTATATAAAACAAAAGAACAGTGGTATTATCATTTCGGTGTCCACTAATGCAATGTTGCCAAATTTCATTGAATTAGTATCTAAAGTTGTCGATAAGATTGATACTATTCAGGTTTCAATTGATGGTATAGGTGAAGTATATGAATTAATTAGAAAAAAGGCAAGTTTTGAAGTTCTGGACCGAAATTTGAAAACATTGGTGAACTTATGTAAAAACACAAAAACTACCCTGATGCTTAACATGGTAGTTACCAAAGAGAATTTCCATCAAATGCCCGACTTAGTAATGTATACCAATAATATGGGCATTTCATATCTCGACTTTTCGCAACTCAATCTGGCAGCAGTTACTAACACTCCAATTTCTTATTATTCTTTTTATAAATCGAATGAATTTTTAAAAACTTTAGATATACTTCATGATGTTGCAAAACTTCATAAAAATGTAACAGTTACATATAATTTCAAAAATCAAAATAGTTTCAAATCATGTCCTTTTCCATGGTCGCATTTTTATGTATCATGGAATGGATTTATGCCTCCCTGCTGCGCAAAACCTTTTCCAAAGGAACTTAATTTCGGAAATGCATTTGATGAAAATGTATCTTTTGTATTAAACAGCAAAAAATATATTCAACATAGAAATTTATGGTACAAGAACGTAACACCTAAATTTTGCGAAAAATGTCATTTCACTACAAAGTAGAGATACATTACGTTTAATCCATATTGTGAATTTAATTTCAACCAGAAGTAAAGTGGAATACAATATCCGAAAATATTTCATCAACCTGTTTTATCTAAAAATCTTCTGGTTGGTTTTGATCATCTGCGGTTTAATCGTTAAAGTCGCTTTATTTCCGGTCGAGACGGGTGATTATGTACACTTTTTTAAACCCTGGATTAAGTTTATCGAAACTCATGGTTACACTTCTTCATTGGAATATAATTTTTACAATTATCCGCCCACTTATATTTACATCCTGATTGGGATAGCTAAGACCGGCTTAAATCCACTGTACTTAATAAAAATTATATCGATTGCATTTGAATTTCTTGCAGCTTACTTTATCGGTAAAATTGCCTTTATAAAATATAAAAATGCACTTGTTATTTGGATTTCGTTAGCCGTAATACCGCTCTTGCCGACAGTACTCTTAAATAGCTCATACTTATCGCAGTGCGATTCAATTTACGCTTCATTTGTATTCGGCAGTATCTATTTTCTGCTGAAAAACAAACATTTCTATTCCGTTCTG
>JAKLIM010000023.1 GCA_022709605.1 Bacteroidota bacterium
AAAAAAAAGTTTTATCCCTGAAATAAGTACAATCAACAAAGAAGTTTGGTATTATGTGCTCAATCAAAGGGGTTGGCAATCAGGTAATCCGCTGTCAACCACTGCCATGTCGGGCACAACTGTTGGTGTGGAATTAACCACGAGTTCACCCAAGTACAATAATTACAAGCAACAATGGAAAGTTGTACAACTCGAAACGGACAAATATCAGCTCATAAACCGAGCTACAGGATTATCAATCAATGCTTTGTGTGCTGCCAATTCACCTACCGAAAATTACGGTTGGCGTTTGCAGGAAACAACCAAAACGAATGGAGATTTTCCGGGTGTGCGCATTATTTCTTCCGACGGAACGGTGGGACTTCATGCAAGCGGTGGCCGGGTTTTTAATTACAATACAGAATGGGCCGAATGTTTTTGGGTGTTTATGAAACCCGATTCAATGACTTTCAAACAACCAACTGTTCCGTTAGAACTTAGTAATGAGTCAAATACAGTTTGGTATAAAATAAAAAATGCAAACAGACCCGACAAAGTTTATTTAAAAGCAAAAGCATTGGGACAAACAATTGTTGGGTCTGATTTTTCTTTAAATAATGATTCATTGTTGTGGAAATTTGTTGATTTGGGCGATGGCTCAGTAAATATTTTAAACAAACTGAACGAAGGTCAAATTCAAATTCCGACGGCCAACAGCATAGCCATTCCGTTAACGAATATTGCACAAAGCTGGACGCTCGATTATTTAGATCAGGAACAATATCATATTGTAGGTGGAAATTTTCAATTACATCTAAAAGGTGGAGCAAGCAGAGATTTGGTGGCTTATCCGGGCGCAACTGTTGGTGATGCTTCGTGTTGGATTTTCGAAAAAGCCACTTTGTCTTCGTTGAATAATCCCGCCTACAAAAACTTAATTATTCGGGTTGAAAATTCAGTATTAAAAATAAGCGGTACCGACGAAATACCAACCGTTTATTCATTAACCGGCATTAAAGTTGATTATACAAAACCTTTATTTAATGGAATTTACATTGTGAAATTCAAATCAATGTCCATGAAAGTTATCATTTTAAACTAAAAGTATTACTTACTTTACGCACACAAAAAGAATTGCGAATTTAATTATATTTTGTCTAAGAAAATGTAGTTTTGGGTATTTTTAAAATCCTTATTGGAATTACATCAGCAAATTTAAATTTAAAAAATTCAAATTGATTAATTACTTTTGTACATACATAATCAGAAAAAATGGATAAAATAGAAAGTTCTAATATTTTAAAATTGATAAAAAGGGAAGTTATTCCCGCTATCGGTTGTACCGAACCCATTGCTGTGGCGCTTGCAGTAGCAAAAGCCTGTGAAATATTGGAAGTTTTACCCGAAAAAATTGAAGTTTCACTTAGTCCCAATATTTTGAAAAATGCCATGGGTGTCGGTATTCCGGGCACTGGAATGGTGGGTTTGCCTATTGCCATTGCCCTGGGTGCAATTATTGGCAAATCGGCGTATAAACTCGAAGTGCTCAAAGATTTAACCCCTGAAACATTAGAAAAAGGGAAGCAATTTATTGATGAAAAGAATATTGTCATTCAGTTGAATGAAACCACCACCGAAAAACTTTATATCGAGGCTCGATGCGAATCGGGCAATAACAAATCGAAAGTAATAATTGCTCACGATCATACCAATTTTGTATATGCATCCAAAAATAACACCGTTTTATTGGATACTTATTCTGAAAATACATCTAAAAAAGCAATTGACCTTTCGCCGGAACCCAAACTCAATTTCGACAAAGTATTTAATTTTGCAATGGAAATGCCCATCGATGAGTTGCGGTTTATGTTGATGTCGGCCGAATTAAATAAAATTGCAGCTGCCGAATCGGACAACGGTAGCTTTGGTCATTCGGTCTCAAAAACGGTGAATAGTATTAGTAGTCAGGCAATTATGGGCGACAGCATTTACACCCGAATGATGGCCGTATCGGCAGCAGCCTGCGATGTGCGTATGGCCGGCGCCATGATTCCCGTAATGAGCAACTCAGGCAGTGGAAATCAGGGCATTGCAGCCACATTGCCGGTGGTGGTTTTTGCCGACGAAACAGGAAAAACCGAGGATGAACTTATTCGGGCACTTACCATCAGTCACTTATTAGTTATTTACATAAAGCAAAGTTTAGGTAAACTTTCGGCACTTTGCGGTGCCATGATTGCTGCAACCGGTTCAGCAGCAGGCATTACCTATTTAATGGGCGGTTCGCGCAAACAAATTGCGTATTCCATTATCAATATGATCGGAAATTTAACGGGAATGATCTGCGATGGAGCAAAACCAAGTTGTGCGCTGAAAGTTTCGAGTTCCGTGTCCACGGCTACCATTTCGGCTTTAATGGCAATGGACAATCGCGTTGTGTCGTCGCTCGAAGGCATTGCCGACGAAGATGTGGATAAAACCATTCAAAACCTGACCAGCATTGGTTCAGAGTCGATGAACGAAACCGACAAAATGATTTTGAAAATTATGACAACAAAATAAATATTAATCTATTATATTTCAAATAGTTAGTAATCTTCCAACAACGATTATTGCAGCAAAAATCATTAGTGCAACGTTAAAAACAATGGCTTTATTTTCACTGTATCTGTAATGATGATATGCCGCAAATACCATTACCATTACAAATCCAAATGCCGCAATTGGAGTAATTATTGGATAATAATTCAAAACCATGGGAAGAATTAAACCGATAGCGCCGAGCAATTCGGAAATTCCGATAAATCGAACTTTATAAACAGGCAATCGCACAACCCATTTAAGTCCCATTTTAATTAATTTCTCAGGAGGTAGGATGATTTTTAATAGGCCGGCCATAGCAAATATAGCCGCAAGTATGGCTTGTATAAACCAAAGTATTGTATTCATTGTATTATTTCTTGTTTAATTTAGAAATCACATGTATGTTTGTTTTCAAATCCTCTCTAAACGAAACAGAATACAAATTAGTTCATCGATTATTTTTAGGTTTTTTGCATTTTTAAAATCTCAAAAGAATGTAAAATAAACAATTGCACTCAAAATATAATTTTAAAAATCATTCATTCCAATCCTTTATTTAAAATTTAAATTGGAAAAACAATTCCTAAACTTTTGATATTAGTGATGCGAAATTATTTTGAAAAACATTCCACCTGAATTACATGAAATATTAACTCTGTAATTGCAGGTGGAAAGTAATATTAAAAACATTCAATAATTGAGAAATTTCTAATAGCTTTTTTTGTTCTTTTTCTCTCTTTTTTCTTCTTTCTTTTCCTTGGCTGTTTTAACCGGTTCTTTTTTTACGTTCTTCTGAACACTTAATGACTTTGCCATAATGTATAAATAATTAATTGATTAGTAAATAAATAAATTCAGAATTGGAAATTATATAATTCTGTTTTGAAAAAAATAAAGAAATCAAATTATTTTTCAATCAGCGTGTGATAAATTTATAATCTCAAATTATAACAATCGTACTGTTTTTACCTTAAAATTAAAAGTGAAAGCAAAGATAATTAATTATTCATGTAACTATCAAAAAATATTTATTTAATTAACTCTTTCAATTTAGTTTGACTTAAAATGAAAAGAATTATTCAGGAGTTGAACATAAGCTGAATTTAAATTTCGGCAGTTTTTATATCCAAACAATGAATCTCTTATTTTTTTTAAACGGAATAAATAGACCTAAATTTCAAAAAAATCTATGGAAGTAATTCTGTTTTCGATGGATTTCTTTGTTAGATGCTGTGATTCGAAAAGTGAATTTAGATAGAAATTTATGATTGTGTTGGATACTAATTGCAAAATTGACATTTTAACAAACTGAACTTCTTCCTTTGAAATACCAATTTTCGAAAGATTTTCAAGTTCAATTTCGTCTTTTTGCGATTGAATATTAAAATACAATTCGGCACACGAAATTTCCTTTTCGTTTAATTTATTTATCCATTCTTCAATTTCAGGCTTCAATTTTTGGATAACCATTTGAGCATCTTTGCGCACTTCAGTTTGATAATTAATAATAGGCAACTGGGTAATAAAATTAATTTCGCGCGATACCCTGTTTAAAACCATTTGGAAGTTAAGCTTTGACATAATAATAAGATTTAAAGATTATAAATCATCATTCCAAACATCATTTTCTATAAATATAACGTTTACAAAATCTATTTGTTTGAAAAAAGTATTTTTAATTTCGATGTTTCTTGTCTTTAATCATTGCTCTTTGCCCCGATAGCTATCGGGGTTGCTCTTTGTTCTTTGTTCTTTGTTCTTTGCTCTCCCTTATTGTTTCTTTTTTTTCAACGATTCCTGAAATTCTTTCGGAGTCATGCTGTATTCCGACTTGAAGCAGCGGCTGAAATATTTTGGATCGTTAAACCCAACTGCAAATGCAATTTCCGAAATATTACCCATGTTATTGGTAAGCATTTGTACTGCATGTTTCAGCCGCACATTGCGAATAAATTCACCCGGCGAAAGTCCTGTAAGCGACTTCAACTTGCGATGCAAAGTAGATTTCGAAGTGGCCATGTCGATAGCAAACCGATCAAAATCAAAGGTTTCGTCTGCTAGTTTTTCTTCTACTTTTTCTATTGCTTGTTTCAGAAAGACTTCATCGATAGAGCAATACTCCATCGAAGAGATATTTATTTCCTGATTTTTCCTGAAACTTTCGGTTTTCTGAATCCGTTTACTTATCAAATTTCTGACGCGGGCATCCAAAAGTGTCAATTCGAATGGTTTGGCAATAAATGCGTCAGACCCTGCATTATAACATTCTATGCGGTCTTCAACCGAATTTTTAGCAGTCAGCATCAGCACATTGATGTGACTTGTTGCAATGTCATTTTTAATGATTTTACACAATGTAAGTCCATCCATTTCGGGCATCATCACATCGCTGATTACAATGTCAATTTCCTTTTCGTGTACAATTTGCAAAGCCTGAATACCATTTTCGGCAGTATGAACCGTATAATTATCAATAAAATTCTCTGCTATCAGATTTTTAAGTTCCTGATTATCTTCTACAATTAATATTGAAAGTTCTTTCGTTGGTTTTGTTTCTTTATCAAGGGCCGGGTTCATAGGTTCACCCGAAATAATTTCCATTCCGCTCATTTCATCTTGATTTTCATCGTCGTTCGATTTCTCATCGTCGGAATATGCTTCGGCCGAAACCGGAATTTCCATGGTAAACACCGAACCTTCATTCAACTGACTCTTAACATCGACACTTCCTTTGTGAATAAGCAACAAATCGCTTGTGAGCGAAAGTCCTATTCCATGGCTCTGACTCTGATCCGATGAACGGCTGATATAGAATCGTTTAAATATATTCGGCAAATCTTCTTCCGAAATTCCACTTCCTGTATCCGATACTGAAAGTCGCATATAAACCTGATCTTTACGGGGTGCAAAACTCATTTTAACGGCAATCGAACCTCCACCTGGAGTAAATTTAAATGCATTAGATAATAAGTTATACACTATTTTGTCTAATTTATCCGGGTCGAACCAGGCCAAATAAGTATCATATTCAACATCGAAAGTAAAATCAATATTGTTTTCATTCACCTGTGGTTTAAAGCCCGAATCGCAAATATTCTTAACAAAAGCTACAATATCATCCCTTACAACTTTCAGTTTCATGTTGCCCGATTCTGTTTTTCGGAATACAAGTATTTGTTTTATAAGTCGTTTCAGTCTGATTACGTTCTCTTTCATTATTTCAAATTGAGGTGTATCATCCAGGTATTTTTTTTGCATGCGCTCAATTTGCAGCATTATAATGGTAAGTGGCGTGAGTAATTCATGCGAAATATTGGTGAAATACCTGAGTTTGATTTGCGCCAGCTCTTCGGTTTTAACTTTTTCGATGTGCGAAATTTTCAGCTCATTACGCAGTCGAATACGGTTATAAAATATCCTGGTAATGAAATATATAATTGATCCGGTAATAAGCAGATAAATAAGGTATGCAAGCGCGCTCCGATACCACGGTGGGCGAATCTCTACTTCTAATTTTGTAATCTGATTGCTCCAGGTACCGTTTTCATTGGTGGCTTTAACTATAAAAGTATAGGAGCCCGATGCTAAATTGGCATAATTTACAAATCGACGGTTGTTGGCTACATAATTCCAGTCTCTGTCTACGCCCGACATTTGATAGGCGTACTGAATTTTATTGGCCGAAGGATAATTTAGAGCCGAGAATTCTATGCTCAGGTTATTTTCGGAAAAATTTACCACTACATTGTTATGCTTTTCATCAAAATGCGAAATATTATTGAATTCGTAAATCGATTTATTTTGAATAAGTATGTCAGTAATCGTTACTTTCTGATCCGAAACGTTTTTTGTAACCTTCTGTTGATCAGCCGAATTGAATGCGCAAATCCCGTTATTCCCTCCAAACATTACTAATCCGGATTTTAAAACAATGGCTGCTTCTTTGAAAAATGAACTCACCAACATTCCATCCGCACTCGAAAAATAGGTGGCTGCATGGGTCTGCGGATTATACCGTATTATTTTTTTGATGGTCGAAATCCACAAGGCTCCATGATTATCAGCAATAATATCCATAATGCCTTCTTCGGTAATTCCGTATTGACCACTCATATCTTTTACAGTTCCATTTTTCTGATTGTAAAGAAAAAGGCAACCTTCACGGGTTCCAATATACACATCACCACTGATTGTACAACAAATACTTTGTACACTCAAACTCCTGTAATTTTCTACAATTAACGGTATGGGATAAAACAGATACGATTTTTGATTGTTAATTAATTCGGTTTTGCAAAGAAAAACGCCTTCTTTTCCTGTGCCGATCCAGATATTATGGTTTGTATCTTCCGAAATTGATGTTACAAAATCAAACTTTGATGAAATTTGTCTGACCTTAGCATTCAGCGGTTTAAGGTAAATGCCGTTATTTGTTCCAATCCATACATTTCCTTTCGAATCTTCAAACATGGTTATAATTGAATTTTCTATTCCTGATTTTTCACCGCTCAATGTTATACTCTCAATCTTTTCGAGGTCGTTTACATTATGCGATTTAAAAACATGAATTACGGCCTCACCTTCATCGGCAAGCCAGATCTGATCGGTAGATTTAACATGTAATAATGCGCTGATACTTTTATATTTAAGTGCATCCTGATTGATAATTCGTCGCACAGAACCCGACTTTGGATCGAACCGGAAAAGACCGATGCGGTTAATGGTCAGAAATACATCACCGGTACTGTTTTCGCAAAAATAAGTAACATAAGGTGGAATATTCAATGAGTTTTTGACTTCGGGCAAGGTGAAATTTTGTATCGTCAGTTTATTGAAATCTAATTTGTAAAGGCCATCGCCAACAGAACCCAACCAAAGATTTCCCCAGCGGTCTTTTATTATCTCGTGATATAATTTATTCGATTTATCAGCAAAATACGAATCGCTGTTCATAATGGTAAATGTTCCATCAAGCTCTTTCTTGATAATGCTTAAATTACTGAAAGTAACAACCCAAATGTACCCCAGTTTGTCATCTTGCGTAATACTGTAAACAATATCATCTGTTTTGGTATCGGAATTTTTCGACAATTTCATGCGACTCAATGTCATTCCCGATTCCTTATTTATTGTCATGTTGAAAATCCCATCACCCCAGGTACAAATCCAGAATAAACCTTCTTTATCTTCAAAAAAACGGAAAGGATTATTATTGTTACCAATTTTTGGAGCAAAATAAGCTTTCTTATTTTTCCAGTCGAGTTGGCATAAGCCTGTTTTCCAGGAGGAGAGCCAAATTCTACCCGATTTATCTTCGTAAATATGGGTAATATTATTTCCATTCAGTTTTACAGGCGAATCACTGTCGTACGAATATCGTTCATATTCAAACGTTTCAGGATTCATTCGAATGACTCCGTAAGTTGATGTGGCAATCCAAATGTTGCCTTCTTTGTCCGAAACAATTGAGTTAATACGATCACTGTTAATGTATTTGTTGTTCAGCGTCGATATTTTGAAATTCTTTTTGTCAATAATATTTATCCCTTCGAGCGTGCCTACCCAAAGTTTACTGTTGTTGTCTTCTACAATGCATTGAATTTCGTTGTTGGTGAGTTTGCCCGGCGTGAGCGCACTCGATCTGAAAACCTTCATGTCGTAACCATCAAACCTGCAAAGTCCATCTTTTGTTCCAAACCAAATGAATCCATCTTTATCGTGATACGTTCGGATAACAGAGTTGGAAGGTAATTTTTCGTTGTATGCAAATTTTTCGAAACTAAATTGCGAATTATCCGAAAACACAAACGAATTTGCAGTTATATGTAGTAAAAGTGCGAATATTAAAACGAGTTTTTTTGCCATTTTTTTAAGTATTAAATCGAAAACGATTAGTAATCAGAGCATAGGTTCGTAAAAAGAATCTAAACCAACTGAATAGATTCAGACTATAAAAATAATACATTATTTTTATAAATATAAATTTTCGGTTTTTTAAATTGTAATCGGGCAGTTTATTACAATCGAGATGCAAAATGAAAGCAGATCTCATGAGCTAGATTATTATTGAAAAAAAACGGGAATCAGATCAAATTCTGATTCCCGTTTCGTATTTTAAATATTAAAGTACTTATCAATCAATTATTTATTTAATTGTTAGTTCATCAATAAGTCTTTTGGCTGCACCTACTTTGTCCATAACAAAAAGCACATAACGAATATCAACACTAATAGTTCTTTGTAAATCCGGTTCAAAAACAATATCACCACTCATGGCTTCCCAGTTGCCATCAAATGCAAGACCAAGTAATTCTCCTTTGGCGTTAAAAATCGGGCTACCCGAATTTCCACCGGTAATGTCATTGTTGCTCAGGAAAGCCACATGCATTTCACCAGTTTTTGTGTCGATATACGATCCGAAATCTTTTTTCACAATCGCATCCTTCAGTTTTACAGGCACATCGAATTCGTAATCACCCGCTTTTTCTTTTTCAATTATCCCTCTGGTTGTTGTATAATAATTATATTTTATTGCATCAGCCGGATTATAGCCAGCCACTTTTCCATACGTCAATCGCATGGTCGAGTTGGCATCGGGATGTAGTACGGTGCCATTTTCGGCAGCCATTTCTTTCAGCCCTTTTTCGTACAACCGTTCGGCATCAGCTAATTTCCCGGAAGTTTCAGTGTATGTTGTCGTCATGTTATTTCTCATAGCATTATTAACATCATCCCAAAAAACCAAAGCGGGATCATTTGCATAATTAATTTTCTGAAGCGTAACTGCTTTTGAGTATTTTTCGAATGTTGTAAATGCAGATTTTGTATAAATCCATTTCGCGTATTTCTGGAAATCTCCTTTGAATTTTTTATCTATAATTTTATAAAATTCGGGAAGTGCACTCGCATCAACAGCATTTTTGTACGATTCAAGCATTACCGCAAAAGTTGCTTCGTCTACGTTTGCATTGTAATCTTTATACACTTCGCGGGCTTCTTTCAACAGCGAATCAATCAGAATTCCTTTTTTCGAAATTCTTTCGAGCTGACTTGCCATGCGTGGCATTTCTGCACCCGAAAACAAAGATTCGCGCAGGTAAGAATTGGTCTTGGTTAACGGAAAAAGTGTTTTGTACCCTTGTTCAATACTTTCCAACACTTTGCCATATTTCATTTTACGATCCGAATTCTGATTTACCCATTCTGTAAATTTAAGTTCAGTCCCTTTTTTATTGTCAATAACATGTAATTTTTCAAGGGCATTATTCATCCCGATACTGTTTTTCCAATAATTTGAACTTCGTGCATATTTCGAAGCATAAGCCAGTTGTATCGATTCGTCGACACGCATAAACGATTTCCAAACGTCTTGTTTTGCACCTCTTACATCAATTCGCGCCTGATTGCCTGCATTCATACGGTTCTCAATTCCCCACGACGATAAATAACGTGTAGTTGTTCCCGGATTTCCCATAATCATGGTGTAATCGTCTGGTTTATAGCCCTGATTTGATATTGCAGCAAAGCGTTTCGGAGTATAAGGGATATTTTTTATCGAATAAGGTGCCGGCTTTCCGTTCGAATCGCTGTATACCCGGAAAACTGAAAAATCGCCGGTATGACGTGGCCACATCCAATTGTCGGTATCGCCTCCAAATTTGCCTATCGAAGACGGAGGGGCATAAGCGAAACGAATGTCGGTAAACTCTTCAAATACAAAGGTATAAAATTCGTTTCCGGAGTAAAAAGATTTAACCTGAGCTTTGAAATGAGTGCCTTTTTCAGCTTCATTTTTTATCACTGTCAGAATAGAATCCTGTTTAGTTTTCCGTTGCTTTCCGTTTAGTTCGTCCGGCAATTGCGAAATAACTCTATCGGTAACATCTTCAATTTTAACAAGAAATTTTATTGTCAAATCCGGCGCATAAATCTCGTCTTCCTGTTTTTCAGCTGTAAATCCATTTTTCAGATAATTATGATCTATAGAACTTAGTTGCTGAATGGCTCCGAATCCGCAATGATGATTTGTGAAAACCAATCCCTTATCAGACACCACAACACCGGTACAGCCATTTCCAAAAACAATTACAGCATCTTTGAGACTCACATTTTTATCACTGTAAATTTCTTCGGCACTTAGGGTACAACCCATGCCATTCATTTTTTGAATGTTTAGTTTCTCAATCAAAGGCAACATCCACATGCCTTCGTCTGCTCTTAATCCTGCAAACATCACAATTGCAAGTAAGAGAACGGTCATTTTTCTCATTGTATTTTTCTGTTTTATTTTATTTGGGTAAGTAAAGTGCAAAAATAATAAAAAATGTTCTTTAACAGTATATAAATACAGAGAAATAAATTTGTAAACCATGTTTTGGAAATAAAATAAAATACATATTCAATCATATAAATCAGAATTGATACTATCCATAAATTTGTTTTTTGACTACATATTTATGTAAATAAATCCCATTTTCTAATCCTACCCTTTTTTAAATAAATCTTAAAAAAAAACAGTCAAACAAAGTCTGAACATGTTTTCTTCTGTATAATGAGTATATTTTAATTCAAAACACTTACCTTTGTTTTTCCTACATAAAAATATAGAAATAATGAGAAAGACGACAACATTTATAATTATGTTATTCACAATATACACATTTGCCTCTATCCCTTCAGGTTATTACACCACTCTCAACGGCAAACACTCTGCAGCCCTTAAAACAGAATTGCACAATATCCTTATGCAAGACACAAGCCGTTATTATTCTTACGGCTCGGGAGCAAATCACACCTGGAACGGCTTTTACAATACCGACAGAGACACAATCACTAACTTAGTTATTGACATGTATTCCGATTCACTGCGTTATTTCGCTACCGACTACATTACACTCGGCTATCCAAGTTTTGGTCAGAAAATTCACATTGAACACAGTTTACCCAAATCATGGTGGGGAAGTCACGAATGGTCAGCTTACAAAGACCTGAATCATTTGTATCCTGCCGAAGGAGGTACAAATCTTTCGAAAAGCGACAACCCCTTGGGTGTGGTTTCCGGCATTCCAACCAAAAACAACGGAGTAAGCAAAATCGGTCCCGCGGTGTATAATGGATATGTAGGAAATGTGTTCGAACCAGCCGACCAATACAAAGGAGATTTTGCACGAACGTACTTCTATATGGCCACAGCTTATGAGCATTATAAAAACCTCTGGGACAGTACAAAGCCCGAAAATATGATGCAAAACAACACCTATCCGGTGTTTAAACAATGGGCCATCGATTTACTAATGGAATGGAGTAGTCTTGATCCTGTAAGCGAAAAAGAACTTACCCGTAACGAAAAAGTATATTCAATTCAGGGCAATAGGAATCCGTTTATCGATTATTCAAATCTTGCAGATTATATTTGGGGTAATCTAATCGGTTCGCCCTGGAATTTATCAACAGATCAAAATAATATTACTAAATCACCGTATGAGTTTTCATATAATTCAAATTCAAGATCTGTAAAAATTCTCTCCACAGAAAACGAACCTTTACACTTAACAGTTATTTCTCTTGAAGGTAAAATAATTTACAACACGATATCAACAACTAATTGCGAAATACTGCTAAGCAATTTAAACAAAGGAGTTTATGTCATTTATTCAATGGTAAACAATTACAAACAAATCAATAAAATTATTTTATAAAATAGCATCCAACTATAACTTTTACAAACCTAAACATGATTAAGGTTAATGAAGCAGCCCAATTCGTGAGAATCGGGCTGCTTGATAAATCATAATTTCCAATCACTAATTTAGGATCAAAATGCAATTATTTACATGCGGTGCAAATGTTGTGCAAATTTATAAAATAAAAACGCAACTGATTGATTATCAATTGCGTTTTAGTTTTTTTTGTGGTACCACCAGGAATCGAACCGGGGACACAAGGATTTTCAGTCCTTTGCTCTACCAACTGAGCTATGGTACCATTTTGTCTTAGCGGGTGCAAATATACGGTGTTTTTTTTAATTCTCAAAACCTTTAGAGCAAATTTCTTCGAAAAACTATGCCAACTGCATTTCTGCCCGTATTTTCAATTAAATAATGTGCTGAAATAAATAGAAATAGCTATATTTGTAAAAATCCAAAATTTTTATCTTTCTGATAATTTTCTGTGATTTTTTTGAAATATTAAAAATAAAAAAATGAATATATCCATCGAATTATACATACTAATTGCATCCTTACTGCTTTTTTTTAGCTTGATTGTCGGAAAAACAGGCTATCGTTTTGGAGTTCCTGTGTTACTTCTGTTTATTTTTATTGGTTTTGCTGCCGGACACGATGGACTTGGACTTGAATTTAGTTCTCCCGAAGTGGCTCAATACATTGGAGTATTTGCCTTGAATATTATTTTATTTTCGGGTGGTATGGATACCCGGTTTTCTCAAATTAAACACGTGGTTTTCAAAGGAATTGTGTTGGCTACTTTGGGTGTATTATTTACAGCTATAATTACCGGACTCTTCATTTATTGGATAACGAACAATATTATTCAATCGGTAACTTTCTCATTGTTAGAGTCTTTATTGTTGGCTAGTGTAATGTCGTCCACCGATTCAGCATCGGTTTTTGCGATATTGAGGTCGCGGGGTTTGTCACTTAAAGAAAATTTGAGACCATTACTTGAGCTCGAAAGTGGAAGTAACGATCCCATGGCTTTTATGCTTACAATTGTTTTGATACAATTTATTCAAACTCCTGAAATAAGTGGCTGGTCGGTGTTGCTCTTATTTTCGAAACAATTGATATTCGGAGCATTAGCCGGATTTGTTTTGGGAAAATTGTCGGTTAAAATGATCAATAAAATCAATCTCGACAACGATGCCTTGTATTCGGTTTTATTGCTTACCGTTATGTTTTTCCTTTATGGTTTTACCAGTTTTATTGGAGGAAACGGTTATCTGGCAGTTTACACAGGTGGATTGATGATTGGAAATCACCGTTTTGTTCACAAACGTAGTTCTTTGCGTTTTTTCGATGGACTCACCTGGTTGTTTCAAATCATCATGTTTTTATCGTTAGGCTTGCTGGTAAATCCTTCGGAATTACTTCCTGTGGCTGGCGTTGGTATTTTAATAGGTATTTTTATGATTTTTATTTCTCGACCCTTGTCGGTATTTGTCTCGTTATTACCTTTCAAAAATTTAACTTTTAAAGCAAGAGTTTTTACTTCGTGGGTTGGTTTACGGGGTGCGGTGCCCATTATATTTGCTACATACCCTTGGATCAGCGGTTTACCTCATGCTAAAATGATGTTTAACATTGTATTCTTCATCACCATTCTTTCGCTGGTGGTGCAGGGAACAACAGTTTCGGGCATGGCACATTGGCTGGGTTTGTCGCTACCGGTACCACCAAAACGGAAACTGAAAGAATTTGATATAGAATTTTCCGATGAAATTAAATCGGCCATGTGCGAAATTACAGTGAATAATGAAATGTTGCGAAACGGCAGTCGGGTCATGGATGTGTCGATGCCCGATCAAACTTTATTGGTAATGGTCAAGCGCAACCGCAAGTATTTTATTCCGCGAGGAAACACTCAACTTGAAATTGGCGATTCATTATTGATAATCACTGACAATGAAGAAGCTATGCGCGAAACTCAACGACAATTAGGCGTAGCTCCTGTAAAGTAATTCATTTTTATAACATAATGATGTTGGAATGTGATTTAATATTCTTCTATCACAATTTTTTTCTGATTCATCATCACTTCCCAACCGTTTGGTTTACTCATTAGTTCATTTAAGTTTTTGGGGATAATTTGCCATCTCAAATTGTATTTATCAATACACCAACCACATTGCGATTCTTCACCTTCATGTGTGAAATAGTTCCAGTATTTATCAATTTCAGTTTGATTATCACAAATAATAGTAAGGGAAAAAGCATCATTTAAGGGATGATGTTCAATTTCGCTAACCATAAACGAGTATTTTAGTCCGAAGATTTTCACATCACATAATTCAATTAATCCACTCGGAGTATGGCCAATGGCAGTAATTTGTTCTTCTTCAAACTTATTCCCAAATATATTTTTGTAATATTCCAAAAGGCTCGACATGTTGCCTTCTACACCTGTGAACCATAAACTAGGTATTATCTTTTGATTGCTCATTATATTGGTGTTTTTAATTTTTGTGTAAAAATATTTTTCTTAAAACAGTTGTGGGTAATAATTGTTTAATGTCATTTTACTTTAACAGATTTGAAAAATTGAATTTTTTAAAATTCTTGCTAATGTTAAACTCAAATGATCTGCTCAGAATTTTCGGGACGGGGCAGGAAGGGGCTTGTGGTTGTAATTAGAACATTTCAAAGAATCAAATTCATTGATAAAAAATGAAGAATACAAAAACCATTTTTTTTGATTACTTTTGTAGTCCAAAAAATATACAAAAAATTACGAATGAATAATATCCGCAATTTTTGCATTATCGCACATATCGACCACGGGAAGAGCACTTTAGCCGATCGTTTATTAGAATACACCAACACAGTTGCCGGTAAAGAAATGCAGGCACAGGTGCTTGATAATATGGATTTGGAGCGTGAACGTGGAATTACTATTAAAAGTCACGCCATTCAGATGAGTTATAAATTGAATGGTGTAGATTATATATTTAATTTGATTGACACGCCCGGTCATGTCGATTTTTCGTACGAAGTTTCACGATCAATAGCTGCCTGTGAGGGTGCTTTGTTGATTGTTGACGCCACACAAGGCATTCAGGCTCAAACCATTTCGAACCTTTACATGGCTATCGAACATGATCTCGAAATTATTCCGGTTATGAATAAAATGGACATGGACAGCGCCATGCCCGATGAAGTAGAAGATCAGATTGTGGAATTACTGGGTTGTAAACCTGCCGAAATTATCCGTGCAAGCGGAAAAACAGGAATGGGTGTGGAGGAAATTCTGCAATCCATTGTCGAGCGTGTACCTGCCCCAAAAGGTGACCCCGAAGCACCATTACAATGTTTGATTTTTGACTCGGTATTTAACTCTTTTCGCGGAATTATTGCTTATTTCAAAATTGAAAACGGCACGATTCGTAAAGGCGATTTGGTGAAATTTGTAAATACCGAAAAGGAATATTTTGCTGATGAAATTGGAATTCTGAAATTAGACATGTCGCCAACTCAAATATTGAGCGCCGGAAATGTTGGATATATTATTTCAGGGATTAAAACCTCGAAAGAGGTTAAAGTTGGTGATACGATTACACATGTAAAACGCCAGTGTCAAACTGCAATCAGTGGTTTCGAAGAAGTGAAACCGATGGTATTTGCAGGTGTTTATCCTATTGAAACAGAAGATTTTGAAGATTTAAGGGCTTCTATCGAAAAATTACAACTCAATGATGCATCGCTAACTTTCGAACCCGAATCATCGGTGGCATTGGGTTTTGGATTCAGATGCGGATTTTTGGGTATGCTCCACATGGAAATTATCCAGGAACGTCTTGACCGTGAGTTCGATATGAGCGTAATCACTACAGTTCCCAATGTGTCGTACAGGGTTTATACCAAAAAAGAGGAGATGATCGAAGTGCATAATCCGGCGGGATTGCCTGATATTGTGTCCATTGACCGAATTGAAGAACCTTATATACGTGCATCAATAATTACCCGGACAGATTACATCGGACAAATCATGTCGCTTTGTTTGGGCAAACGGGGTGAGTTGATCAAACAGGATTACATTTCGGGTAATCGCATGGAATTGATTTATGATTTGCCGCTGGGCGAAATTGTATTTGATTTTTACGACCGGTTGAAAAGTATATCAAAAGGATATGCCTCTTTCGATTATCATCCCCACGGTTATCGTCCTTCAAAATTAGTAAAACTCGATATTCTCCTGAATAGTGAACCTGTAGATGCACTTTCGTCGCTTATACACGTCGATAATGCAGTTCCGCTCGGTCGTCGCATGTGCGAAAAACTCAAAGAACTTATTCCGCGTCAACAATTCGATATTGCAATTCAGGGTGCCATTGGTGCAAAGATTATTGCACGCGAAACGATTAAGGCGGTTCGTAAAGACGTTACCGCAAAGTGTTACGGAGGCGATATCTCGCGAAAAAGAAAACTTTTGGAGAAACAGAAAAAAGGTAAAAAACGCATGAAACAAATCGGCAATGTGGAAGTGCCTCAAAAAGCGTTTCTCGCCGTTTTGAAATTAGATTAAATTTACAATAAATTTAAAAAGTTAATAAACTTTTTTGCAATAATTTTGTTGTAGAGTGAAAATTATAAGTTTGGAACTTATATTAATAAAATTTTAAAAAACATATAACTAAAAATAATCATATAATTTCCGTTCATTTTCAATGGAAAAAAATCGGAAGTTTTCAAGTTAAATTCATTTGATTTGAAAATCAAATTATATTAAACCTTGAATCTCAATAATTTAAAATAATGTCAGGTACAATTGGAAGTATTTCTCAAATAATCGGTCCGGTAGTGGATGTTTATTTCGATTTCGAATCAAAAGATGATATTAAATTACCGGCCATATACGATGCTTTGAGTATCGAAAGAGGTGACGGACGTGAGTTGATAGTGGAAGTACAGCAGCATTTAGGCGAACAAACAGTTCGATGCGTTGCCATGGATTCCACCGACGGTTTATGCCGGGGATTAAAAGCCACACCAATAGGTAACTCCATTTCTATGCCCATCGGCAATCAGGTGAAAGGAAGATTATTAAATGTAATCGGCAATTCGATTGACAGTATGAAATCGCTTGATAAATCAGGTGGATTCCCTATTCACCGCGAACCTCCCCGTTTTGAAGATCTTACAACAAGCGAAAGTGTTTTATTTACCGGAATAAAAGTGATTGATTTACTCGAACCTTATTCAAAAGGTGGTAAAATCGGACTTTTCGGTGGAGCAGGTGTTGGTAAAACCGTAATTATCATGGAACTTATCAACAATATTGCTAAAAAACACAACGGATTTTCGGTTTTTGCCGGAGTAGGTGAGCGTACCCGTGAAGGAAATGATTTGTTGCGCGAAATGATCGATTCGGGAGTTATCAGATATGGTGAGGATTTTAAAAAAAGCATGGATGCCGGCGATTGGGATCTATCAAAAATAGATTATAATGAAGTGGAAAAATCGCAGGCCACTTTGGTTTTCGGACAAATGAACGAACCTCCGGGAGCACGCTCTTCCGTTGCTCTTTCGGGACTTACAATTGCTGAATCGTTCAGAGATTCATCCAACGAAGGTGGAAATGATATTTTGTTTTTTATCGATAATATTTTCCGTTTTACACAAGCCGGATCTGAAGTTTCAGCTTTGCTTGGTCGTATGCCATCAGCTGTAGGATATCAGCCAACTCTTGCTACCGAAATGGGTAGAATGCAGGAACGCATTACTTCTACAAAAAATGGTTCAATTACTTCGGTTCAAGCGGTTTATGTGCCAGCCGATGATTTAACTGACCCGGCTCCGGCCACCACATTCTCGCACTTGGATGCCACCACAGTTTTAAGCCGAAAAATTGCCGAATTGGGCATTTTTCCTGCTGTAGATCCACTTGAATCAACTTCCCGTATTTTAAATCCGCTGATTGTAGGCGAGGAGCATTATGAAACTGCTCAGCGCGTAAAACAAATTTTGCAACGCAACAAAGAATTACAGGATATAATTTCGATTCTTGGAATGGAAGAATTGTCGGATGAAGACAAAAAAACGGTTCAAAGAGCGCGCAAAGTTCAGCGTTTTCTTTCACAACCGTTTGCTATGGCTTCGCAATTTACAGGTGTTCCTGGCGTGATGGTTTCAATTGAAGATACAATCAAAGGATTTAAAATGATTCTGGATGGTATGCTTGACGAAATACCTGAAATGGCATTTCTGAATGTTGGTAAAATTGATGAAGCGATTGCCAATGGTCATAAATTAATGAAAATGGCCAGAAAAAAAGAAGTATGAAATTAGAAATTATTTCAGTTGAAAAAATTGAATTTTCGGGTAATGTTAATTCAGTAATTTTAGCCTTAGCTGGTGCTGTCGTGTTATTCAAAGATGACAACACATCAATTGAATGTAGAGAATATAAAGGCGAGCCTGCAAACGTTCTCTTCGTAACTATAAGAGGAAGACGATACGTATTGACT
>JAKLIM010000230.1 GCA_022709605.1 Bacteroidota bacterium
GCTATCGATAAAATTTATATGTTCAAAACCAATAATAATTTTAGGTTGAAGAATTTGATAAGTAAGTGAATCCATCATGTATTTATGCGCCGATTTTTTCTTAGCAACTCCCACAAAGCGACCTGAAATACACCACACATCACCATTTTTACCCTCATGTAACCGCATATAGCTCGGTGGAGTTTTAAACAATTTATTCCAATTCTGATGCTGAATCATTTTATCTGCCTTTTTATCGTAGAAATAAAAACCTCTTTCAGACGAAAAAATTAATTCGTTTCCTATGCGGAAAACAGTATTGTTTCTGTTGCTTGGCAAACCCTTTTCCTCGTTGTATAGAACTACTTTTAAAATACTATCTTTTGTAGAATTAAGTGTTAACCTGAACAAGCCTTTTTGCCAATGACTAAACCAAACCGAACCATCGGCATCTTCTTCGAACATTGGACTCGATTCTTTAAAGTTTCCTTTTATAAAATGTGAGAACAACCAGTTTTTCCCTGTTTTTCGTAGTATGAAAAGTCCCTGATACGAGCATCCCAAAATTAAATTCGGATATTGATTTAATTTTTTGAATGCCCATGTGCCCGGTAATCCTTTAATTGGTTCAGCCTGATTAGCATTGATTATAAATGCCCCCCTGTCTGTCCCGCAAAAAAGCGTATTGTCAATCTCGTTCAGATACCAAACCTGCCCTTCCATTCCTTTCAGAAGATTTAACTGTAAAGGCATTGAATTAGTTGGAAATGGATAATTTACGGTATACAATCCCTGATTTGTGCCAAAAAACATGGTGTTGGATTTTAAATATGAAGTGTAACCGGCTCCGTATAAATTATTGGTACCAAACATGTTCATAATTGGACTATTGAGCATTACATAGTCGATTCCTTTGTCCAATCCGAGCCATAAATTCTGTTGATTATCAAAGGCTACACTTAGAACCGTATTATTTTGCAATCCCGAATAAGTATTGTTATACGTAACCGATTTGTTTTGTAAATCGAGTACTGCAATTCCGCGTTGAACAGTTCCAAATACTAATTGCTTTCCATTTGTTGTGGCGCAGAATACCTGATTATTAATTAAAAAGTCATCTATGCCTGTGTTGAAAGGCATAATTGTGACTCCATCGTAAATATATGTGCCATTGAAAGCGGTTACAAATAAAACCTTGTTATCCTGATATGGTAGGATAGAACATACTTTTTTATTGGCCAGAATTTCAGAACCTGAGATCAACGAAAAGAAATTTCCGTTGAGCATAAATATTCCAGTGGGTGAGCTGGCTATAAAAAAAACATTATGAACAAAACCTGATGCATCGATACTTTTGTTGAAAGGCAGTCTTACAATTGTATCGCCATCGTATTGATATACTGATGCATTCGACTGAAAGTAAATTTTTTTATTCCCTTCGTATATTTTATAAATTTCGTTTGACCCGACTGTTTTAATCTTGTATTTGTTTACCAACGAATTATAGTCGAACTGACCGTTTTTTTGTTTCTGAAAATATCCGAATTCGCTGAAAGTAGAAGCATATATCCGATTGTTTTTTGAGAAATGTACCGAATGAACATTGGTGCCATTGATAATCGGATATGTTTTCCAGTTTTTACCATCAAACTCCAATAATCCGGCGTTGTTTGCAAAATACATCGCGTTTGACTCATGCTGTGTAATTCCCCAGTTTTGAGCACCGGATTTGTATGTGCTTCTACTAAAGTTTCTGACCATGTAATGATTACCAAAAACAAAACTGTGTATTCCCAAAATTATAAGAATCAGTATTCCCCTTTTCATAAATATAAATGTTAAATTGTAGGTGTTTCTGTGATTTAGGTATCAATATTAGTTCATTTTTATCAGTTGAAATAGAAGTTGAAATATGTTACATAACATAAAAATTTGTAAGACATTGATATACAGTTTAATAATATTTCAATTGATGTAATTTTGAGTAGTATATTTTATGTAAAAACGTATTTATGTGTGGTATTTTTTGTGATAATAATACTTCTTTAACTTTATATTTGTATTGCTGATTAAACAGAAATCAGGAAATCAATATATTAAAAAAAACAATTCCAAAATTCATTATTAATTATTTACATTTTAAAAATTTTACTTTATGAAAAAAATTACTAAATTATTCCTCTTATTAGTTGCGATAGTAACTTGGGGAAGTGTGGCTAACGCCCAGACATCTGTGTATTGCAGTACTCCATCTGGACATTTAAATGATCCAGCATTCGGTGATGTAAATTCACACATTCTGTTGACCATTACTAATATTGATGCTAACAATATTAGTGTAAAAGTAGAACCTAACACCGGGGGTGCACCAATTGATTTTTTGCAGGTTAATCCTTCAGGGGCGGGTGCTGTTATTGTAGGTACTGATGAAGGTGCACTATTGCCTGAGTATAAAGCAATAATCAATTACACAACTCCACCTGCAAATGTTACTTTAGAGATTTTATGGAGTAACCCTGCATGGGGAGGTCGTTGGATGGTTTCAGGACTTACAGTACCATTTGCTGCTACTTGTGCACCTGCTACAGTTGACACTGAAATTCCAACCGCATTTACTGCAGCCAAAGGAACTGAATTATCGACCAGTGTAGAGTTGTTGCTTAATGCTACAGATAATTCCGGAACTGTACATTATACCATTTCGTATGGTGCAGGACCTACCGTTGTAAATACTTCTGGTACATCAGCAGTACAGAAATCGTATGTTGTAACGGGATTAACTCCATCTACTGCATATAATTTCAGTATTGAAGCAAAAGATGCTGCTGGAAACCCTGCAAGTAACAATCCACAATCAGTTTCTGCAACAACAACTGCCGGCTTAGTTACTTCAGCTCCTACACCTCCGGCTTATTCTGCACCTAAAGTTATTTCTATTTTCAGTGATGCATTTGCCAATCTTTCCGGAACAAACTTTAATCCGGGTTGGGGACAAGCAACAGTACAATCCATTATTATGCTTGGAACCGACAATGTATTGAAATACTCTAATTTTAATTATCAGGGGACTGAATTCACACATGTATTCCCTATCGCAACGGGTATGAAATATCTTCACATAGATGTTTGGACTGAGAGTGAAACTCAAGTGGATATTTTCCCAATTTGTTGGAATGGATCAGGAAATGAAGCTGAAAAATACAAAAGACTTACTTTAGGCGCTGCAGATCATGGCATATGGAAAAGTTATGACATCCCTTTAACTGATTTTGTAGCTCAAGGTTTAACAATGGTTGATGTTTATCAAATTAAACTTGTTGGTACAGGTGGTAAAACTGTTTATTTTGACAATATTTATTTTTACGATGATAGTACAGTAACTGATTCTGAATCACCTACAGCATTTACTGCCACAAAAGGTAATGTTACATCAAGTAGTGTTGAATTATTATTAAATGCAACTGATAATTCAGGTGCGGTTTTATATGAAATTACTTATGGTGCAACAACTCTTACCGCAAGTGGAATCTCAGGAGTTCAAAAATCACAAATTATTACCGGATTAAACCCATCAACTGCTTACAGTTTCTCAGTAATTGCAAAGGATGCAACCGGTAATGTAGTATCAACCGGCGCGATAGTTGTTCCAGCTACTACTACTGAAGTGCTTACAGCTTTGCCTACAATTAATTTCGAAACTGTAGGACAAGATTGGGCGTGGACTTTGTTCGCAAACGGAGATAATGCAGCTTCCTTGTATTCAGTTGTTGATAATCCATCGGTTGCAGGTGTAAATCTTTCGCCAAAAGTTGCAAAATATATTATAAACGCTGCTGGTGACCCATGGGCTGGTTTATGGTCAAGTAATATTGGTGAATTTACATTTACTGCCGAAAATTGCATTGTTAAAGTTATGGTTAACAAAGATGTAGCTAGCAATTTTACTGTTAAATTTGAGGGAACAAGTCCAGCCTTTGAAATAAAAGTTCCCAACACTCTTATTAATCAATGGGAACTTCTTACTTTCGATTTTACAAGTAAAATAGGTTCAACATATAACAAATTGGTAATTATTCCTGATTTTCCGGGAACACGTACTGCAGGTAGTACTAATTATTACGACAATATCTCATTTAATTCAAGTTTAAATACTGCAGTTAATAATGTTACAACCAACAATATTGTTAATTGTTATCCTAACCCTGTTATCAATCAACTGACTGTAAATGCCAAAACAGAAATCAACGAAGTAATTGTTCGTAATTTGGTTGGACAAACAGTAAAAACAACCTTGGTAAATGGTTTAGAAAAATCGATTGATTTATCTGATTTTACTGCCGGCAATTATCTTGTAACTGTTAAGTTGGCTAACGGTGAAATTGCAACAAAGAAATTTGTGAAATTATAAATTTAAATAAATTACAACTTTCCCAAAGTTTTAAACTTTGGGAAAGTTGAATTTCAATAGATTATTTTTTTTACAAACGGTATTTAAATGTTTATAACTTTCTATTTTATTAATTCTATAAAAAATTTTACTTTTATGAAAAAAGTTACTCAATTCTTTCTTTCGATGGCAATTATGTTTGCTTTTGGTAATGTTGCTTTAATGGCTCAACCATCAGTTGCTGCTCCAACTCCTCCGGCACGTACTGCTGCCAAAGTAATTTCATTTTTCAGCGATGCTTATACAAACATTGCAAGTGTTAATTTTAATCCTAATTGGGGACAATCAACAGTTGTAAGTACCATTCAGGTAGCCGGAAACAGCACCTTGAAGTATGCTTCGTTAAATTATCAGGGCACAGAGTTTCCGGCAACTAATTCGCTGACAATGAAAAAATTGCACGTTGATGTTTGGACTTCAGATGCTACTTCATTTCAAATTACGCCTATCAGCCATGGACCTAAAGAAAAATTAATTACACCTACACCGCTTACATTGAATCAGTGGAATAGTTATGATATTGATTTAACTCAATTTACCGGAGTTGATTTTTCTGATATTTTTCAATTTAAAGTTGTAGGTAATGGTACAATTTATATCGATAATCTATATTTTTACGACAATACAGCTACTGTTGATACACAAGCACCAACAGGTTTTACAGCTACCAAAGGTGCAGTAACCTCTGAAGCTGTTGAATTTTTGCTAAATGCAACCGATGATTCCGGAGCTGTAAATTACATAATCACTTACGGAACAACCTCGGTAACTGTAGGTGGAATTTCCGGCGTTCAGAAATCGTATTCGGTTACAGGTTTGTTGGGAAATACCGATTATTCATTCTCAATTGTTGCAAAAGATGCCACTGGAAACACTGCAGCTAGCGGTCCAATTGTGATTGCGGCTAAAACTGCTGCCGGCGTTCCGGCTTGTCCTGTACCAACAAGACCAGCAGCAAATGTGATTTCTATTTTCAGTGAAACTTATACAAGCGCTGCTCCGGCGGCGAATTATTTTCCGGGTTGGGGACAAGCCACTGTAGCAACACTTGTGAATCTTGCTCCCGGAAATGCGGCTCTTAAATACAACACCTTGAATTATCAGGGTATCGAACTTGGAGTTGACGTAAATGCGGGTGCTTCGCAATATTTACATGTTAATGTTTATACCGAAAACGAAACATCGTTACAGGTTACCCCAATCAGCAATTCACCGGTTAAAGAGTTCTTGTTACCATTAGCGCCGCTTGCACTGAATGTGTGGAATAGTTTTAATATTCCTTTGGCTTCGTTTACAGGTGTTGATAAAACTAAAATCTTTCAGTTCAAATTTGTAGGTTCAGGTGGAAAGACCGTTTATATCGACAATCTTTATTTCCACGATGGAACTACTGCCGTTAAGAATATTTATGAAAACAAAGCGGTAAAAGTTTTCCCAACGATTGTTTCAGATTATCTTAATCTAACTTCGGATGTTGAAGTGAAGCAAATAGTGATCCATAATTTGACAGGTCAGAAAGTGAATTCGATTGTGATAAATTCAATGGAAAAAAACATTGATGTAAGTCAATTGAAATCAGGTAACTATTTTATATCCATTCAGTTGGAAAGCGGAGAAACCGTTAACAGCAAGTTTACTAAAATGTAATTATAAAAAACAGAGTCTGCATCCAATTGAAAAATTTGCAGACTCTGTTTAAATTATTTTTTTCTGGAAAAGTGTTGATTGTGTT
>JAKLIM010000231.1 GCA_022709605.1 Bacteroidota bacterium
CCGGTTCCAATCAGAAATATATTAAGCACTTGATATTCAGAAAGGAAGAATGAGTCGTGAATAACATTCAAGGCTTTGCGTAACGATTTACGGTCGGTTACAAAAGATATATTTGTTTCAGAAGCACCTTGTGCACAGGCAACTACATTAATCCCGTTGCGACCCAAAGTTCCGAATAGTTTTCCGGCAATGCCCGGAGTACGTTTCATATTGTCGCCTACAATGGCCACAGTAGCCAAATCATCTTCCGAAAATATGTTGTCAATTTCACCCTGAGCAATTTCAGAAGCAAACTCTTTACGTAAAACTTTTACGGCCAAAGCACTGTCGGCATTACGCATTCCAATCGATGTAGTGTTTTCGGACGAAGCCTGTGAAACCAAAAAGACGCTGATTCCATTTTTTGCCAAAACACGAAAGATTCGATGATTGACACCAATAACACCAACCATACCAAGTCCCTGAATGGTAATCAAAGAGGTATCATTTATGGATGAAATCCCTTTGATTGCTTTGGCAGGTTCATTTGATCTTTCCTGGGTAATGTAAGTTCCTTTGGCTTCAGGATTAAAAGTATTTTTAATAACAACAGGAATATTTTTATGAAAAACCGGAAAAATAGTTGGAGGATAAATCACTTTTGCACCAAAATTGCAAAGTTCCATGGCTTCGCTAAAACTCAGACGTTCAATAACATAGGTATTGCTGATAATGCGCGGATCGGCTGTCATGAAACCGTCAACGTCCGTCCATATTTCAAGAATTGAGGCATCGAGAGCTGCGGCCATAATGGCTGCTGTGTAATCCGAACCACCACGTCCCAAATTAGTTATAAAGTTGGTGGTACTGTCAGTTGAAATAAAACCACCGCATACCGAAATCCGCGTTTCATTTACAAATCTTTCGCGAATTAAAGCATTCGTTTTTGGGAAGTCAACGATGTGTTTATCAAATTGATTGATCGTTTTTATAAAACTTTTCGATTCAAAATGAACAGCACCGGCAATCGTGTTGGCTACAATTGTTGACGAGAGCGATTCGCCATAACTCACTATGGTATCAATAATTTTTGCGGAGGAATCTTTGATTAGAAATATACCGCGAAGTATATTAGACAGATCGTTAAATTGAACATTAATCTGTTCAAATACACTTTTTGTTTTTTCGGAAGGAACTACCGCTTCAATTATTTCGATATGTCGCTGATACATTGACTGATACTCGGTTAAATATTCTTCATTTCCTTTTGAAGCGAGTTCAGAAACTTTATAAAGCTGATCGGTAATACCTGAAAGTGCAGAAACAACCACAATGACAGGCTCATTTTCAGCCTCAACTATTTTTTTTACACTCAAAATACCATTGACAGAACCTATGGAAGTTCCGCCGAATTTCATTACTTTCATCTAAGTTATTTTAGTTTATCCGGGATTTTTATTTCAAAGTGCAATATTAGCGATTTTTCGGCAATTAATAAGCGTATTGTTCGGATTTTCCGTAAAAACAGTTGCAACTATCGTAAAAATAACGTACTTTTGCACCGCTTTTGAAGTAATTGGTATTTATACCTGAAAATTCAATGCACACGGTAAAAACTAAAAAATTACCGGTTCCGTAGCTCAGTTGGATAGAGCAACGCCCTTCTAAGGCGTGGGTCGCGCGTTCGAATCGCGCCGGAATCACATAAAAAAACATAGCCTCTTGAATTTCAAGAGGCTATGTTTTTTAAATTTTTTTATCATAATTTCTATTGACTCTGATTTCTTATTTCTCCATCTGATTCACAGCTTCTGCCAAACGAACAAACTCGCGGCGATATCCATATTCATCATTGTCTAACCCTGCTTTGGCCAGAGCAATAACTTTTTGATAATCAGAAGTGCCTTTAAAAGTCGAATTTTTTAATAGCTGGCCAAACATGGCCACTGCCATAATAAATTTGAAATTTTTTGATGGTTCATTGTTGAAATTATTTGTGAAAACAGGCACTTCTATTTTTTTACTGACTGACTCAGCAGGCTTTTTATAACGAAGTTTAACAGTGAGTAATTCAGTTGTAAGTAAGTCTTCTTTTGTCAGTATGGGTTTTAATTTTTCCTTGCTTTGATATTTCAGATCGTCAACACCGCCGTAAGAATTTTCAACTCCAGTGGGTATAATTTCGTATAGAGCAGTTACAGTATGACCTGATCCCAATTCGCCTGCGTCTTTTGTGTCATCATTAAAATCTTCTTTATTTAATAAACGACTTTCGTATCCAATTAACCGATAGGCGTTTACATTAGCAGGATTAAATTCAATCTGCAATTTCACGTCTTTTGCAACCGTGTACATTGTACTTCCGAATTCGTTTACCAAAACTTTATTTGCTTCCTGAATATTATCGATATACGCATGATTTCCATTCCCCTTTTCGGCCAGAGTTTGCAATTTATTGTCTTTGTAATTACCCATTCCATATCCCAGAACTGTTAAGTAAACGCCGGTTTTACGATTCGTTTCAACTAAATTTTCGAGCTCTGAAGTGCTTGAGATTCCCACATTAAAATCGCCATCAGTACAAAGTATGATACGATTATTTCCACCTTTAATGTGGTTTTTTTCTGCAATTTTGTAAGCAAGTTGAATTCCAGCTCCTCCGGCTGTGGAACCTCCGGCTGATAAATTTTCAATGGCTTCTTTTATTTTTTGTTTGTCACTGCCCGAAGTTGAAGGTCGTACTTCGCCGGCAGCTCCTGCATAAACAACAATCGAAACACGGTCATTTTCACGTAAGTTATTTGTGAGTAGTTTTAGCGACGATTTTACAAGCTCCAATCTGTTAGCTCCCTGCATTGAACCTGAAACATCAATCAAAAATACAAAATTGGATACAGGGAGATTTTCTGCAGAAATTTCTTTCGCTTTTATGCCAATGCGAACTAATTTATGCTTTAGAATTCCACGGACAAGTTGCAGTTTCAGTTGCAATAATTACCGGATGCTCGCCGGTTGGTTTTGCGTAATTATAACTAAAATAATTAATCATTTCTTCAATACGAACTGCATCTTTTTCAGGCATTTGACCCTGATTAATCATGCGACGAACATTACCGTATGAAGCAGCATCCACATCGAGTGAAAAGGTGGAAAGTGCTTCATTGGCTACAGATACGAAACGATTTTCTTTAAATGCGCCATATTCTTCACTTACTGACGTGTTTGATATAACCGGTGGAACATAATGAATGGATTGCTTGTAGTTTGAATTTCCTCTAATTCTAACATTTGAAGTTGAAACACCTGCAACACTGCCATACATTACATTGTCAGTTGCTGTGCCATAACCAACTGTAACACATTCATTTAACATGACCATATCGGGTATTAACTGTACATTTACAAGTGTTTTTGTAACTTTCACTTCTTTTTTTACATAACCTATGTAATTAAAAACTAAAGTTTTACCTTGTTCGGTCCGGATTTTATATTCTCCTTTCACGTCTGTCAAAGTTCCTTTCGAAGTGTTTTTTACATTTATTGAAACACCCACCAATGCCTGATTATTTTCATCGGTTACTTTTCCGCTAACCTCTAATGTTTGAGCAGTCGATAGAACTGACAAACATATTGCTAAACAAATTGTTAGCATAATTCTGAATTTTTTCATACTGATTTTAATTTTTAATTGATTATTTGTAAGTTATTTTTTTCGTGACTTTGTTCTTTTATCTGTTAGATTCATTTTGTTTCGAAATTCCATAAAGCAAACAGATTTTTTTTCTTATTTTTGTAAATAAAATTATACACTTTATCACAACTCATTGAAAAACAATAATAAAATATCTGAACTGACGAATGAAGAGTTACTTCAATTCTATGTCGAAAGCGGAGATATTGCGTTTTTCGGAGAATTATACAGGCGATACATTCCAAAAATTTATGGACTCTGTCTTAAATATTTGGGCGAAAAAGAAATTGCACGCGATGCAGTAATGGATATTTTCTCCGGGCTTACTGAAAAAGTGAAGCAATACGAAATCAATAATTTCAATACATGGTTGTATTCAGTAGCTAAGAATCACTGTTTGCAGATTATCAGAAAAGACAAACAAACAATATTTATTAAAATTGAAGATGCATTTGTGGAAAATGAGGATAATTTTACTCTAAATGATAAACCACAATCGCAGGAGGAAATGGCAGCACTTGAATATTGTATGGGAACATTGCCCGAAGAACAACAAAAAAGCATTAAGCTTTTTTTCTTCGAAGAACAATCTTATGCTGATATAGTGGACATTACAGGATATACATTGAGTAAAGTGAAAAGCTATATTCAGAATGGAAAAAGAAATCTGAAGAGTTGTATCATCAAGGTGTTAAAGACAATATGAACCTGAAAAATTACATACAAGGTAAACGACATGGCAAAGAAGCGAATAAACTGGAACGCGATGCCATGAATGATCCGTTTCTACAAGATGCCATCGATGGTTTCGATAGTGTTCAGGGAGATCATTTGCCTGTAATTGAGGAGCTTGAAAGTAAATTTCATAAATTTAAAGAAACTAAAACATTGAATTTTAAGCGAATTTGGATTTTTGGTATTGCAGCGTCATTGTTATTTATAATTGGAATAGGAACAATTTTGAGAATGTATAATTTGCCGGTTAATGAACTTGCTCAACAAGTTATTCCAACGGAAAAACAGGATGAAATTAGGGCTGTAGCATCTAAAGATTCAAGTATAAATGTTGAAGTTGAGATTAAAAAAGAGAAAACAATAGCACAAAATATTACCCGTACAGAAAAACAACCTACGCCATTAGTAAATGATGAAGTTGTAGTAGAATCTATTGTTAGTAACGAAACGGAAAATTTGTCGGAAGTTAGTTCGATTCAGATGGACGAAACGATGGATGCTAAAATAGCTGAAACTATTCCTAATCAGGTGATTGAATCCAGTATAGATCAAAATATTCGAAAAGGAAAAGTAAGTGGATTGGTTTTGGACGAAGCCGGAGAGCCATTGGTTGGAGTAAGTGTTAAGTTTAAAAACAGTCTGACAGGTACAGTTACGGATACAAACGGGCAGTTTGAATTAGAAGCTTCAAAACTCGAAAATGATAAATTAATTGCATCATATATTGGTTTCGAAAAAAAAGAAATACCTGTTTCGTCTGAAAGTGCAGTTATTCAATTGAAATCTGATAATTTAGCACTAAACGAAGTAGTTGTTGTTGGTTATGGAAAACAAAAAAACACAATTAATAATCAATCAAATAAAGCAAATGTAGTGTACGGACGTGCAGCAGGAGTAGATGTAAAACAAATTTCTGACAAAGAAAATACTTTTGGTGAATATGAATTCAAAAAATATTTTGAAAACCACAGAAATCAATCTATTTGTGGGAATAAGCCAAATACACTTACTGCTGTATTTTTCGTAGATGTAATGGGTAAACCAACCAATATTAAAGTAACCGCCTGTAGTTGTAATGAACTTGAAAATGAATTTATGCGGTTAATTTCCATAAGTCCTGCATGGTCAAAAGTTAACAAGAATGTTTACATTACAATAAGACTGAAGTAATTGACCGATTTTGTGTATCTTTGCAAAAGTTCAAAAAACAATCAAGATGATTGATATTGTTCAAAAAAATCTGACAAATATTATAGCTCTTTTCCCGATAATTATTCGGGGTTATTCTTTAATCTGAATTTAAAATGCATACTCAACTTCAACTCCAACTCACTCCTGAACAAGCCGAAATTAAGGAATTATTGCTTAAACAAGTAGCTGATAAACTTGAAATTACTCCACAACGAATTACTCGATTGCGAACTCTAAAGAAATCAATTGATGCGCGTTCGTTTAAGCCTACCATCAATGTGACCATTGAAGTATATGTTGATGAGGTTGCTCCCGAAAGGCTCACTGCTCCTTTTGAATACCCTTATGTAGGTGACAATGAACCAGTTTTGGTGATTGGTGCCGGACCGGCCGGACTTTTTGCGGCCTTGAAATTAATTGAGAATGGCTTAAAACCCATCATACTCGAACGTGGTAAAAAAGCGGATGAGCGAATACATGATATTGCCCAGCTTAATTTGAATAAAGGTTTTAACGCAGAATCAAATTATTGCTTTGGTGAAGGTGGTGCAG
>JAKLIM010000232.1 GCA_022709605.1 Bacteroidota bacterium
AAAGTCGCCGTTCATCGGTCTGATTTTTATACATGGCCACGTAATCGTTTCTAATGACCTGACCGATAATTGAATGCTCCGGCGATGAAGTTTGTAAAATAACCAATCCGCGTTTATTTTTTCGACCTGCTCTGCCACTGACCTGTGCCATAAGCTGATAAGCGCGTTCATGCGCTCTGAAATCGGGAAAATTCAGCATATTATCTGCATTCAGAATACCTACCAAACTTACATGTTCGAAATCCAAGCCTTTGGTAACCATTTGAGTACCAATTAGAATATCGACTTTGTGCTGTTCAAAATCAGTAATCAATTTGTCATAAGACTTCTTGGAGCGGGTTGTATCTAAATCCATGCGACTTACACGAACCTCGGGAAAAATCTGGTGAATTTCATCTTCAATTTTCTCGGTACCGAAACCTTTTGTGTTCAGATTCGGTGTTTTACAAACCGGACATATAGTTGGAATAGGCTCAGTATAACCACAATAATGACATGTGAGTGTGTTGAAAACTTTATGCACCGTAAGACTCACATCGCAATTTTTACATTTCGGTACAAAAGCACATCCTTTGCACTCGATATAAGGTGCATACCCGCGACGGTTCTGAAACAATATGATTTGTTCTTTATTGCCAAGTGCTTTTTTGATTTTTTCGAGCAAAACATCCGAAAAATGACCTTGCATGCATTTTGTCCGGTAAGCTTCTTTTGTATCAACAACCACAATTTCAGGCAATTGCATATCCTCGTGCCGCTGATGCAGTTCTACTAATCCGTATTTACCCGATTCGGCATTAAAATAACTTTCGATGGATGGTGTGGCCGTTCCAAGCAAAGTTTTTGCTCCATGCATCGACGCCAGCATGATGGATGCATTTCGGGCATGATAACGGGGTGCGGGATCATATTGTTTGTAACTCGATTCGTGCTCTTCGTCAACAATAATCAATCCCAATTGCCTGAACGGCAAAAATATGGACGAACGTACTCCGATAATCACATCATAACTTTTATCATTCAGCACATTATTCCAAATTTCAACACGTTCCGAATCCGAAAATTTTGAATGATAAACACCGAGTCGTTTGCCGAAAACACGTTTCAAACGGGTAGTCAACTGAGTGGTTAAGGCAATTTCAGGGACTAAATACAACACCTGTTTACCTTGTTCCAACACTTTATTAATCAAGTGAATATAAATTTCAGTTTTGCCGCTCGAAGTTACTCCATGAAGCAGCACAACCGATTTATCAACAAATTGTTTCTCAATATCATGCAAAGCAACTTTTTGAAATTCGTTTAAAGGATAAACATCATTGGTTTGATAATCAGTCACATCCAATCGTCCAATTTCTTTCACATACGATTCAAGAACACCCCGATCGGTTAATGCTTTAATTACTGAAACCGATGCACCTGTTTTATCCAGCAATTCCTTCCGCGTAACTTCCTTCTGTTTTGTGGGCGTCAAACATTTCGATAAATCGATATACATCATCAAAACATCAAGTTGCTTCTTCGCTCTGCTTAATTCATCAAAAAAAATTCGCAGATTATCTTCCTTTGTAGCTGCCTCGCTTAAGCGAATGAAAGTATCCGTTTTGGCACGAAACTTTTCGGTAAGTTCTTCGCTCACTTCCACAGCCCCTTTTTCGAGCAATATTTTCAGTGTGGGTAAAACATTGTGTATTTCAGTTGTTTTATTTAATTCAGCCACATTTACAGGTTTTCCATCCGAGAGCGCATCCAATATTCGTTGTTCCTTATCGGAAAGTAAGGTCAAAGCTTCGAAATCGGGATTAATATAAACCTGAGTTTCACTTTCGAGTTTCAAGCCTGAAGGCACCGCAGCTTGATACACATCTCCAGGAAATGCCTGATAATAAGTGCCTATCCAATCCCAGAATTTCAATTGAGGGTAACGCAGCACAGGCTGATTATCGAGCAAGCAGATAATTTCCTTCATTTCGTATAGCAATTCAGGTTTATGGCTATGAATTAACGAAACGATAGCCGTGTACATTTTTTTTTTGCCAAAAGGCACCACCACGCGCATACCAATCCTCACAGCATCAGCCCACTCATCCGGTACCGAATAAGTAAAATTACCGCCCAAAGGCAATGGAACTATTACATCAATGTATTTCATAAACCCTAACCCCAAAATTGGGAATGTTTTTTAAGATTACAAAGGTAATAAAGAAAAAATGAAATGAAAATGACAAATTTAATCTTTTGCTATCTGAAATGTAATATCAGATAAAAAATCAAAATTCAGAATTATTTGAATAAAAGTAATAAATATCAATGGAATAATTATCTTTGCAACATGAATGACCGCACTCAAAATAGCAGTAAAATAGTAAGATTGATTTTTATATCAATCCTTTTCGTATTTGCTATTGGGCATTCGACCCAGACAACAAATGATTTTAGCCCGATTCGTCGGGTAGTTAGTTCATTTAGTTTCGATAATACAAACCAACTTGCTACTATTCAGGCTGTTCAGTTTGCATTTCAGAATCCATCGTGTATTATTGTTGCCAATAAATTACTACCTTTTAACAACCTTTCTTATTTATCAATAACAGAAACCAACAGACTTAGTAAGCTGATTATCAAAGTTCAGAAAATTACTCAGTTAATAATTCGTTCATTTCATCAATTTCGGTTCTGTTATCGAAAAATTCCTTCTCAATCCGACAAAATCCCCATTTTAGGTTAAGTAAAAGTCGCATTATTAAACAATTAGCTCTCATTTGTAAATGAGAGTCATTTTACTCATCTTAAAATTTAAACAAAATGAAAACAAAAAAAATTATCATATATATCATTTTAATTGCAACCCTTTTGAGCATGGTGCTTTCAGCTTGTGCAAAAAGCAACAAACTGAATCAAATTATTACAATTCAGTCAACTGAACTCTCGATGAGCAAAGAAAAACTCGAAGAATCAGTTCGGATTATCAAATCAAGATTAACGAATTTTGATGCTAACGAATTTGAAATCAAGGCCATTCATTCGGAAAATAAAATTGAGATAACTTTTTCTGAAGAATGGAAGATAGATGAAATTACTCCGTTATTAATTCAAAAAGGGAATCTTGAATTTTGTTCTACCTTTAGTCGAAGTGAAGTTAAAAAATTCGTAGATAAAAAATCAGATGTATTTGCAATTTTGAACCCTGACACTTTAGGTTCACAAATTGGATCAGTCCCTGAAGTAAAAATGCAGAAGTTACAGAAAATAATCAGCTTACTTGAACTGGAAAATAAATGTAAATTTGCATGGAGTTCAAATTCGGAGAATGCAATATTCAGCCTTTATGCTTTGAATCCGACGCCAATTATCAAAGGCGATGATATTGAAAATGCTGCCCGGGAGAAATTTGATAATACCGGTAATAATTTTTATATCAGTATCAATTTAAAACCGGACGCAATCAATTCATGGTCAAATGCTACGCGCGAAAATATTGGCAAATCCATTGCTATCGTTCTCGATAATAAAGTATTAGCTGCTCCGATGGTGAGATCTGAAATTAAAAATGGCAAATGTCAGATTACAGGTGATTTTTCTGAAAATGAAGCTAAACGCTTTGCAATTCTGATAAATAGTGAATTGCCGGGTTCATTTAAAATAGTGAAGTAATATATATTGGAGCTGCAATTAATATTGCAGCTCCATTTCACTAAATATCTTTCACATAAACATTTACATTATTTTTTTGCAAATGAAATCCCATTTTTTGCAAATAATTTTGGTGTTGTTCGTTTTCAGTATTGCAAATAATCTGATGAATTCCTTTTGTTTTCAGAAATTCAATATTCTTATTGTAAAAAAACTCTCCGGGCTTAAGATCTCTGTATTCTTTTATTACAAAATCGAGGTAAACATACAAAATCTGATTGTTTTTAACTCCGATGAACGCACCTGCAACCACCGCATTACGCAACAAAAGAAGCGTAAATGTCTTTTTATTTTCATCAACATTTTCTAAAATTAGTGGATCAAATTTCGGAAAAAATAATTTAATTTCCTTTTTATAATATTCAAGAAAATATTCCAGATAAGCGCTATTCGGCTGAATCATAATGGATTTGAACGATTCTTTTCGGGAATACATTTCGAAAAGATAATAAATATCAACAAGTACAATAAACAAATTGAGCAAACCAACCGGAAGTGCACCTATTACAAAACCGTAAAATGAAAATACGGAAGCACCTACAAGATTGTACCACCTGAGTTTTTTAATGGAACTCATTGTTAATGAAATGGCTACAAGAACTGAACCCACATATCCAACCCATTCAATCAGCGAAATATTAAACAACATAATACATTTATTTTTTTGAATTTATATTGTTGCAAATTTATTCAGAATTTTGGAGTTACGAAACTTTTTGAAAAAATCAGGGTAAATATTGAAAAAATCATTTAAAAAAAGAAATATCATGATTTTAAAAATTCAAAATCATCTCTGAATCATAAAGCTGATTGTCTATGAATTCAGAAATTGTCCAACTTTTCAATAAAATACAAATTCTGTATTCGCCTCATTATCTTATATTTACAATACTTCACTTGAACAACAAAAAATAGTTATTGCCATTTAACATTATTTAACTCCAAAAATTTGGATTTGCTTTTTCCGTGCCATATCTTTGCAGTGTTCTATTATACTAATACACCAATTATCAAATACAATAAATACAAATAATTAAATCATAAAAACAGTTCGTTAAATTCATACAACACTAAATCCAAATAGGAACATTGATCTGTCTAAATAATATAAAAACAATGTAAGAGAATGCGAATTTTATCGTCAAATTAATATAAAGAAATTCAATTAAAACACTAAAAAAACTTCAAAAAAAAAAACATTATGAAAACAACTAACAAACTTCAAACAATTAAATCAATGGGTATTATTGCCATTATGTTGATTTCGCTTCCAGTTTTTGCTAACGCAAATGCAATCGTTAAAGGTCATGTAATAAGCGACCACAATGAACCACTTGAGTACGCCACTGCAACTTTGATTTGTCCCGAAACAATGAAAATTGCTGAAGGTGACATGTGTAACAACGAAGGTGAATTTATTATCGAAAATGTAGAACCGGGTGAATACATTCTTTCGGTTAGAAAAGTAGGCTTCGAAAAAGACGAAACGAAACGAATTTTGGTTACCAATACGAATGAAATTCATGAAATCCCGAAAGTCGTTTTAAATGAATCGAACGTGATGCTGTGCGAATTGGAAGTAGTTGCAAAGCCTGCAAAAAAAGATGTAGTGGAAAACTTGTAAATTCTGCCTTTTGCCCTGAAAACTTGCTTTCGGAGTAAAAAAAGAGCTTAATTCATAATGAATTAAGCTCTTTTTTGCATTTACCAAATTGCTGATGGGGTATTAATTAATAAATAAATCCCGAAAATTTTATTGGCTTTATATTTATTATTCAAATGATAAAATTGTATTTCTGATAATATCAATACATTCAGTTATTTGCTCTTTTGTAATAACCAATGGAGGTGCAAACCTAATGATATTCGTATGGGTTGGTTTGGCAAGCAAACCGTTTTCGGCAAGCTTCAGACAAATATCCCACGCCAGATTTTTATGACCCTGATTATTAATTATCAATGCATTTAATAATCCTTTGCCTCTAACAAATTCTGCAACGTTTGATTCTTTGCATAGATTTTTCAACTCACTGCGGAAATACATTCCAAGCTCATACGCGTTTTCAGCCAGTATTTCGTCCCGGATTACCTCGAGTGCCGCAACGGCAACCGCTGCCGCAACGGGATTTCCACCAAAAGTGGAGCCATGCTGTCCGGGTTTAAAAACTTCCATAATTTCGTTGGAAGCAAGCACTGCCGAAACCGGATAAACACCACCCGACAAAGCTTTTCCGAGAATTAGAATGTCAGGATGAACTTCTTCATAATCGCAAGCAAGCAATTTACCTGTGCGGGCAATTCCTGTTTGAACCTCGTCAGCAATAAAAAGTACATCGTGTTGCCGACACAGTTCGTAACATTGCTGTAAATAACCATCGTCTGGTACATAAGCACCTGCTTCACCCTGAATAGGTTCAACTAGAAAACCGGCAATATTCGGATTAGCATT
>JAKLIM010000233.1 GCA_022709605.1 Bacteroidota bacterium
ATCTCCGAATGACCACAGATAAGTCTCGGAATTTTCCGAACAGTTTGTAAACATCAAAGTATCTATTGTTAATTTATTTATTGAATCATAGCTAAAACAAGCTTTAGCATCAGGCACTATATCGATTTGAGGTTTACAACCCAATACCGAATATAATATCAGAATATAAATTGAAATTTTTCTTGTTTTTGTAAGATCAAATAGATATACTGATTTAACAATATTTAATTTTAGACTTCTTGATATTCCCGAGATACTTACCAACAGTTTCGGTGATATTGAAACCGTCGATTCAGCAGGTGCGAACGAGTGTTCGAATGATTGATTTTTCGCTGTCATAAGATTTTTGTAGAAATGTTGCTGCAAATATAGATAATATTATAAAACTAACAACAATAATTTTTAGAAATAAAAATATCGGATAGGAGTAAAATGATGTCGGGAAGGTTAGGATAATTCGTTTTTTAATTACCGCTTGACTCTGTTCCTCGTAGCGTAAAAAAATTCAGTCCCCATTGTTTGGCGAAGCGTCTCGCTTCGTCGGAGTTAAAAGCCGGCCTCTGGCTGGCATATTCAATGTTATTTCACAGCACGCATGAGGGACAGCTTTTTGAAAACATCATTGCAAATATATCTAATTTATTTAAATTGAGAGTATTATTAAATTTTTTAAACACAATTTCTTATTTTGTTATCTACTAATGAATATGCAATGCAAAACCTTGCTTTTAGCTTCGACATAGCGTAACGCTATGCCGAACAACTGCGCCAACCATGCTTCGCCTAACTGGGATTGCTTCGCTTTCCATATTCTATTTTCAATTCGGAGCGCGACTTTAAGTCGCACTCCGAATAAAGCAGTTCGCTATTCATACCAACCGACCCTGTCGCTTCGAAAATATATTCGGTGCGACAGGGTCGGGTGGTTCACAATATAAATAACTTTATTCTGCTTTTTCTTTGTTTTTTTCGCTTGTCGACAACATACCGCAAGCAGCAAAAATATCTTCGCCTCGCGATTTACGGATGGTGGTGGTAACGCCATTGGCAGTGAGGTAATCTCTGAAGAACACCATCTTTTCAGTTTTCGAAGTTTTCAGATCTACACCCGGAATGGCATGATAACGAATCAGATTAATGCGACAGGCTATTCCTTTCAGAATTTTGACCATTTCCACCGCATGGCGCATCGAATCGTTCAGTCCATCGAACATTATATATTCAAACGAAACCCTGCGTTGTTTGCTGAAATCGTGCTTGCGCAATTCTTTCAATACATCGGTGATCGAATATGCTTTTTCAATGGGCATGATTCCGATTCTTTCGTCGGGAAATGGCGAATGAAGACTGATTGCCAAGT
This sequence comes from Bacteroidota bacterium, assembly GCA_022709605.1. Taxonomy (GTDB): domain Bacteria; phylum Bacteroidota; class Bacteroidia; order Bacteroidales; family Paludibacteraceae; genus Paludibacter. Next base: position 1,361 of record JAKLIM010000233.1, read on the forward strand.
GACATTCGGATTTTTCGAGAAATATTTTTAAACCGGGAATTAATCCGATGGAAGAAACGGTTATCCGTCGCGGACTCCAGGCGCATCCATAATCGGCAGTCATTATTTCGAGTGTTTTCAGCATCGGGAGCAAATTATCGAAAGGCTCTCCCATGCCCATAAATACAATGTTTGAAAGCTGATCGGCTTCATCAATGGACATGATTTGGTTCAGAATTTCGGCAGAAGTTAATTGGGAAACAAAGCCCATTTTACCTGTCATGCAAAATTTACAATTCATTTTACAGCCTATCTGCGACGAAACACAAAGGGTTTTTCTATCCTCTTCGGGAATATAAACACTTTCAATAAATTGTGCTCCGGGTGTTTTAAACAAGTATTTTTTTGTTCCGTCGGTCGATTCCTGAAAATGCACCGGAAGTGTGCGTCCTACTTCAAAAGATTCGTTCAGCAAAGTGCGGTTTTTCACTGAAATGTTGGTCATTTCATCAATACTGAAAACGCGCTTTTTGTAAATCCACTCTGTAATTTGCTTTGCTGTAAAAGCCGGCATACCAAGCGAAACGATTAATTCCTTAATTTCATCGTTGGTTTTTCCTAAAAGAACGGTCTTATTCATTGGATTAACTATATCTTAATAAAAATTCGATAGAATATAAAATGGAAAAATAATTTAATAAAATAACGATTTACTTTTTCATTTCCTAATTAGTAAACCGCCCCTAAATCCCTTTTTTATACATTCTTTATGTTGGTAAAAAAGAATATGTAGATTATTTTATTATTAACAACAAAAGGAATGAACTTGTTTAAAAAATAAAAAACGGAATGACAGCGGCCATCCCGTTTTTACATAATCTTATTTTATTGATCAATAAAAATTCAATCTGTTATCAGTAATGTCTGCTTTATCTTTAATGCTTTGAAGAACTGAATAAGCCAATGAATAACTCATACGCGAATTCAATTGCATGATTTGCATTTTAGCATCGTAAGGGGCGGGATTGGGTACAATGTTTTTTGGTAAAACAACGTAAACTCCTGCAACGCCTTTAATAGGTGCCGAGATTTTATTCAGTGGCAATGTTGTTACTTTTCCAATCACTGCCGGTTCCATTCCTGCTACTCCAAACTGGAAAGCGTTGAAATTAACACCCGGAGCATCTTTGATTTCTGTTTTTAATGCTGCTGCAAGACCTTCGAGGGTTGGTGTTTTCGAAACCAACGCTGTAAGGTTGGTAATGATTGTTTCGGCTTTTTTATCGCGGATTAATTCGCTTTTCAACTGAGCTGATACTTTCTCGAACGAGGCAAAACCTTTTTTGTTGATTTCGTTGTTCACAGCCACCACAAATATATTTCCGCAATCGAATACATCCGAAACGGCTCCTTTATCATTTTCGAATGCCCAACGTACCACCTGACGCGATTGTTGTATGTCTGAAATTTTATCGGAGGTAGCAAGAATTTCATTGGCTTGTCTTACAATTAAGCCTTTTTCTTTTGCTTTACTTTCGAATTTATCTTTGTTGGTTACACCCGACACAAATTGTTTGGCATCGTTATAAAATTTACTTACCGTTTTGCTTGTTGGTACCACTTTGCGTTCAAGAATTGCCAGTTTCACTTTTGGACGTGCTGCTGTTTTCTCTGTCACCTGCATAATCTGAACACCTTGCGCATTTTTGATTGTAAATACTTCGTTTACACCTTTCGAAAATGCGGCAGTTGTAATTTCTTTATCAAAACCAACACCATCAGTTATCCAGCCTATTTCGCCCCCTTTTTCAGCGGTTTGTTTTACAGCAGAATATTTCAAAGCAAGTTGAGCAAAATCAGCACCACTTTTGATGGCTGCCATTAAACTATCTGTTTTTGATGCATCGTTCGTAGTCAGGTAAATGTGACGTAATTTTACAGAGTCGGATTGCATAATTCCTGCTTCCATAACACGGGCCATTGTGTACGTATTATTCTGAAAAACCGGTCCCATAACTGCACCTGTAGGATTGCCAAAAGCAAAATCCTTTAAGCTCGCAGGTATTGTAGCTAAACTGTAATTACGGCCATCGTACATAATATCGGAGTTCGAATTAACCAAACCCGGAACATCGGCGGTGGTTTTAAATTCTTCCGATAAACGGTTGATCCATGTTTCAGCTTCTTTGAAGTCTTCTTTCGAAGGGATTACACTAAATGCAATGTAACCGATGCTTCTGCTTTCTTCTTGTTTGAATTGTTCTTTTCTTTTGTTGTAAAGATTTTTTACGTCGCTATCCGATACTTTCACAGTAGAATCGGGGATGGTGAAATAAGGCTGTACCACATAAGCTACATCAACATTGTTTTTACCTGCTTCGTAGTTCATTTTTGCATCCAAACTGTTAGCCGTTAAGGTTTTTGACAAAAGCTGATTGTATTTCTCCTGCAAAAGCCCAACTTTTACGTTGCGTTCCCAAAACATCCAGTAGCTTTTTGCCTTTTCGATTTGCACACGCATTTCTTCGTTTTCGGCCGGAGTTTGAAGGCTGTTGTAGAACTGTAACAGGTTATTTCGACTAAACTGTCCATCTTCGCCGGCAAAAGCACGACGTTGTTGAATTAACGGATGAATATTCTTGCCGATTAAACGCTCGGATAATTCTTCAGCACTTACTGCTAAACCAAGTTTTTTAGCTTCGGCATTTAATAGTTTTTCACTCACCAAACTTTCCCAAACCGATGTGCGCAATTGCGACATTGTTTCTTCGTTCAATTCAGTTTGTCCGGTTTCAATTTTATAAACCTCTGTCATTTGATCAATTGCAGCCGAATAATCTTTGATGTTAATTTCATCTCCTGCAATATTGGCGACTGTTTCGCGCGATTTGTTGAAATAGGATGACCCGGAATTGAGAAAATCCCCTATAATAAAGGCAAATAACGCAAATCCTATCACCACGATAAGTAATACTCCCCTGTTTCTAATTTTTCCAAGTAGTGCCATTTTCTTAAATAAATATGATTTTTTTTATTATTATTTTCTAAATTTGAGGGTACGAAATTACAAAAAAAAATTGTTTCATCTGCACCCTTTTTATATTTTCTGTTTTTTTGAAATCAGAACTAAATCTTAATAATTATAATTAACTGATAATTAAACAGATAAAATTTTTAAAGACTCGGTTAATTGTAATATATTTCAATCGATGAAATGTGAATATTTACAATAATTATCAATAACCCACCCCTAAACGAATTAATTCAATTCTGCTGTTTGTAACTTTCACACATTTTACCGAGAATTCATCGATTCGGATTATTTCGTTTAATTTTGGAAAATGCTGATGATTGTGCAATACAAAACCGGCAATGGTTTCATATTCATCCGATTCGGGTATATTTAGATTAAATTTTGAATTGGCCGTTTTTACCTCCAGGCGTCCGGAAAATAGATATTCGTTCGGGCTGGTTTGTTCAGCCACATAATCGATGGTATCGTGCTCATCTTCTATTTCACCAAATATTTCCTCAATAATATCTTCGAGCGTAATGATTCCGGCAGTTCCTCCAAATTCATCTACAACCACAGCTATGCTTTTCTTTTGCTGCATAAAAACTTTCATCAATTTTTGTGCAGCCATGTTTTCGGGCACAATCGGAATCTGATTGATTTGTTTCTTCCAGTCTTTCTGGTGCTCAAACATTTCGGAAGAATGTATGTAACCAATAATATTATCGATATCGCCTTTATATATCGGAATTTTTGATAAACCGGTTTCGATAAATGTTTGTTTTAATACTTCAACATCTGTATTGTATTCCAAAGCAATAATATCGGTACGTGGAACCGAGCAATCCCGTAACTTTACTTTTGAAAAATCAAGCGCATTCTGAAATATTTTTACTTCATTTTCAAATTCCTTCTCGTTTTCAATATTATCGAAACTTTCCTGAATCAGGTAATTTAAATCAATTCGCGAAAAAACATTTTCCTGCGATTGAGCACTCATTTTCACTCCGAAAAGTTTGATAAGTTTTAACGACAGCCACGAACTAACACGTGAAACAGGAAAAAGTACAATATAAAAGAACAACAACAGCCATGAGAAAAACCTTAACCATAAATTGGGATTGATTCGAAAGATGGTTTTAGGAAGAAACTCGCCTGTAATGAGTACAATGGCAGTTGCAATAATGGTTTGAACAAAAGTGATAAGCAAATGATTACCCAAAAACCCGAGCGCAGGGCTTAATGATTTTGCCATGAGTATACCATAAATGACAAGCGATACATTATTCCCAACCAACATGGTTGAAATATATTCCTGAGGGTGCTTGTAAAAAATGGTTAGAATGGATGAAATAAGATTTTGCTGTTTCTTGTCAAGCTCGAAACGCAACTTATTCGATGATATAAACGCTATTTCCATCCCTGAAAAAAAGGCTGAAAAAAGCAATGCAATCAATATTGAGAAAAAGGTATCCAATTTTTTTTACTGAATTATGATGAAAAACGACTGCAAATATACAATAAATTATTGTTTTTATTCAGAAAATACACATTCATAATAAAATTCGGAAATAAATATGGATTCATCAATTAAATATATAAAGATGATTTTCAGTGATTTAGAATGCTACGGAAGACAAAATCAATTTTTATGTGCAAAGGGTTTGTCGATTAAAAAAAAACCTGTATCTTTGCAACCGCTTTTGAAAAAAGATCTAGTAGCTCAGCAGGTA
>JAKLIM010000234.1 GCA_022709605.1 Bacteroidota bacterium
CATCGGCAACTCCTGCGTATAAATAATTGGCACGTACTGCATGACCCATGGCATTGTATTGTTTCCGAAAAGGAATGCGATCCTGATTGTCGTCGGTACCTTTTTCCACCATACCGCGAATATTTATCAGGTTTTTCGAAAGCTCTAAGTAGCGTGTGTTTTTTGTTTCGCGATACATCTCCACCACACCCATGTAGTGCGACGGACAAATGGCATTGCGGGCAAGTTCGGCTGACGCTGTTTCGTAAAAATGACAAAGAAAATCGGTGGCTTTTACCGCAATATTGAATAATGATGTTTTACCTGTAGCACGCTTGTGGATAATTCCGGCCATCATCAAATGCCCCAGATTATAGGTTTCGAAATTCAATCGGTTCGAAAAAGCTTTGTCATCTTTCTCTCCGGTTTTTGTTCCGGTAATTGCATTATCGTGTTTGTGTGTATCAATTCCTTTGTTGAGTTCAGCTATTATCACCGGCGTATGAATATAACCATCCTGTCGTTGCACTTTTGTAATTACAGCAATTGCCTCATCCATCATTTTATCCAATTTCGGATCTTTCGTCTGCGCATATATTGAAGCTACACCTTCAAAAAATTTATAAAAATCGCCATCATGAAACGGAGGTCCGCAATGCGTTCCACTGCATTGTCCGGCAGCAATTTCAAAATTCCGGAACGAGTGACTCAAATCTGCATCATGAAGGGTGCGCCACATCGAAAGAATCATCGTATCCTTGAAAACAGCAAAACGCTCGTTCCAAAAACCATTCGTCCAATGCACGGCATCAATATCAGCACTGTTCATTTTGGCAAAATTGCTGGTGGAGGTATTTGTCATACCACGTTGTTGCGCCGAAATTCCAACACTAACAATTAAAACCAGAAGCAGCCATTTCTTTTTCATTGTATTTTTTTATTTTTACAAAAGACGTTAAAGTAACCGTTTTGTACTATTCAGATAAATGATTTTTCATCATAGAATTTTTAAAAAATAAATCTGAAATTTGTGTCGTTAAAAATAAAGATTTCATCAACAACATCAAACTAAAATATTTGATCCTTCGAAAAATATATTATTAAAAGAAATATTCTGTTATAAAAAAAATGACTCCAAAAAACATTTCTACATATTCCTTGAAAACATTCGGTGTTTGTATTCCTATTTTCTTAATTTCTTATTTTCTTCAGATAGCTATCGGGATTCCAATTTTCTTTTTTTTCTACTCCCCAAAATTGAGTACTTTTCAATTCTGAATGCGTCATAAGAACATTAAAATCAATTTGAATATGATGAATTATTTACCCCGATTTATACGCAAAAACATTCTGATTCAGATTATTGTAATGACAATAATAACTTTTTCAGCATGTAATTCAGCCAAAGAACTTTACATTTCCACTTCGTTTCATGAGCCTGCCAATGAAGGACTTCGCTTTATTTACAGCGAAGATGGAATCAAATGGGACAGTATTCCGGGTACATGGCTGAAACCATCTATTGGAAATCAACCGGTATTGCGCGATCCTTCAATAGTGTCAACTCCCGATGGTGTTTTTCATTTGGTTTGGACAACAAGCTGGAAAGGTGACTTGGGATTCGGATATGCAAATTCCAAAGATTTAATGAACTGGAGCGAGCCCCGCATGATTGATGTAATGAAAAATGAGCCTACAACTGTGAATGTTTGGGCGCCTGAAATATTTTACGACGATGAAAAGAAAGAGTTTGTGGTAGTTTGGGCTTCGTGCGTCCCCAATCGGTTTGAAAAAGGTATTGAAGAGGAGGAAAATAATCATCGCCTGTTTTATATAACTACTAAAGATTTTATTACTATTTCGGAAACAAAATTGTTTTTCGATCCCGGTTATAGTTCCATTGATGCCATCATAGTTAAACGTGGAAAATCGGATTATGTAAGTGTTTTTAAGGACAATACACGCCCCAATCGCAATTTGAAAGTGGCTTTTTCCAAATCGCCAACAGGACCTTACGAAAATCCATCAGCAACATTTACACCGGGTTTTTGCGAAGGACCAACAATTGCTAAAGTGAATAAAGAATACCTGATTTTTTATGATTACTATCGAAATTTTATTTACGGAGCTTCTAAAACAAAAGATTTTGTTACTTTTACCGATATAACTACCGAAATATCAATTCCAAAAGGTCATAAACATGGTACAATTTTCAAAGCACCGGCTTCGTTGGTAAATCAGCTTAAAAAAACGTACGAGTTGACAATTAAAAAAGCGGAACAATCGTTGCAAATTTCAGGTAAATAATTCATTTCTATAATAAATCTTTTACAAATGAATATTATAAAAGTAATAGTCGGCATAGTTTTATGTTCGGCTTTTTCTTCTCTTTCGGCAGTCGATAAAATTCATTTTACAGGCACCACACTAGCCAATCCTGCTTACCACGATGGGCAACTTTCACCGGTGGTTGGGGTTCATAATATTCAGGTGATGCGCGCCAATCGCCAACATCCTGATGCGTCAAACTGCAACGGCTGGACGTACAATCATCAACCCATGATGGCTTATTGGAATGGCAAATTCTACCTGCAATACCTGAGTGGTGAGGTGGGCGAACATATTCCACCATCGCAAACATTTCTCCAAACTTCTACCGATGGTTATACCTGGACAAATCCGCAGGTTTTGTTCCCCATTTACAAAGTACCCGATGGTTTTACAAAACCTGAATATCCGGGTGTTGCGAAAGATTTGACTGCCATTATGCATCAGCGTGTGGGTTTTTATGTTTCCAAAGCCGGAAAATTAATAACCATGGCTAATTATGGCGTGGCGTTGGACAAAAAAGATGACCCGAACGATGGTAATGGCATCGGGCGTGTGGTGCGTGAGATTAAAAAAGATGGTTCTTTAGGTGCGATATATTTCATTTATTATAATCATGGTTTTAATGCTAAAAATACAGCCTATCCCCATTTTTCAAAAAGCAAAGACAAAGCTTTCCGACTTGCCTGTCAGGAGATTTTGTATAATCCGCTGTACATGATGCAGTGGGTGGAAGAGGCGGACCGTGACGATAAACTTATTCCGCTCGACAAAGGCTACAAAGCGTTTTGCTACTATCATTTACCCGATGGGAAAGTGGCTTCGCTGTGGAAACACGCGCTCACATCTATCAGCGAAGATGGTGGACGTACCTGGGCACAACCCGTGGAACGTGCCAAAGGATTTGTAAATAGCAACGCCAAAATATGGGGACAACGTCTGACTGACGGAAGCTATGCAACGGTTTATAATCCCTCGGAATTTCGCTGGCCTCTGGCCATTTCAACTTCGGCTGACGGACTGAATTACACCACTTTGAATCTGGTTCATGGTGAAATTACATCTATGCGTTACGGTGGAAATTACAAATCGTACGGTCCACAATATACCCGTGGTATTCAGGAAGGTAACGGTATACCTGCCGATAAAAATATGTGGGTGACCTATAGCGTAAACAAAGAAGATATGTGGGTGTCGCGCATTCCGGTACCGATAAAAATTACACCTACAACTCACGCCAATGACAATTTTGAAAATTACACCAAAGTAGCTGAACTTACCGATTGGAATATCTATTCTCCACTTTGGGCACCCGTTTCTTTACAAAAAGTAAATGGTAAAAACTGGTTGACATTGACAGACAAAGATCCTTTCGATTACGCGAAAGTGGAACGAAAAATTCCTGCTTCGAAAGAATTAAAAGTAGCATTCGATGTGCAGGCAGAACAAATGGATAAAGGTGTTTTACGTATCGAGTTTCTGGACGAAAAAGGTATTGCCTGTTCACGTTTGGAGATGACCAACGAAGGTGCATTTCGTGCAAAAGGTGGTTCACGTTTTTCAAACTTTATGAAATACGAAGCCGGAAAAATCTACCGCGTGGAAGCCAAACTTTCGGTGGCAAATCGCAGCATAACGTTGTCGGTTGATGGAAAGCAGGTGGGAGTTCGTATATTTTACGCTCCTGTGGCCAGCATCGAACGCGTAACGTTTTGCACAGGTGCACCACGAACTTTCCCAACACCAGAAACGCCTGCCGATCAGGATTATGACGTATCGAATGCCGGTGAACAAGAATCGTTGGCAGTTTTCCGAATCGCTAATTTTAAAACCGAATCGTTGGATGCTAATACAACTGCCTCGGTATTAAAATTTGCTGATTTCAGACATTATGTGGATTATTTTAATGGCATGGAAAATGAAAATATTGTACAAGCCATTCCAAATGCAAAAGCAGCCGACTGGATGGAGCAAAATATTCCATTGTTCGAATGTCCGCAGAAGAATTTCGAAGAACTGTATTACTACCGCTGGTGGACATTGCGCAAGCACATTAAAGAAACTCCGGTTGGCTATGGCATGACTGAATTTTTGGTAAACAGAACCTATGCTGACAAATACAATTTAATATCGTGTGCATTCGGGCATCACACCTACGAAAGTCGCTGGTTGCGCGATACTACTTTTCTGAATCAAATCACGCGCACCTGGTACCGTGGCAACGAAGGCGTGCCCATGAAGAAAATGATGAACTTCAGTTCATGGAACATCGATGCGCAACTGAATCGTTATTTTGTAACCGGCGATAAGGCTTTTTTACTTGATATGCTGAACGATTTGGAAGCAGAATACCAGCGTTGGGAAAGCACACACCGCTTGAAAAACGGACTTTTTTGGCAAGGCGATGTACAGGATGGTATGGAAGAAACCATCAGTGGCGGACGCAAAAAACAATTTGCCCGCCCTACCATCAACAGTTATATGTATGGAAATGCAAAAGCTTTGTCGACCATATTTACATTGGCTGGGAATATTGAAAAATCGAAACTTTACAGCCAAAAAGCGGATACTATTAAAAATCTGATTCAAAACAAACTTTGGGGTGAAAAATTAGGATTCTTCGAAACCTTGCGAACCGATTCGTTGGCCAATGTGCGTGAATTTATCGGTTATTTGCCCTGGTATTTCAACATGCCAACACCCACAAAATGCGATAGCGCTTGGTTGCAATTAGCCGACGAAAAAGGCTTTTCGGCTCCATTCGGCATGACAACAGCCGAACGTCGCCACCCGGAATTCCGAACCCGTGGCGTGGGAAAATGTGAATGGGATGGTTCGGCATGGCCGTTTGCAACTTCGCAGGTACTTACGGCTATGGCTAATTTCATAAACAATTATAATCAAAAAACAGCTACCGACAGTTTGTATTTCAATGTTTTTGAAAAGTTGGTTGAGTCACAATCGTATCGCGGTCGTCCGTACATTGGCGAATACCTCGACGAAGTAACGGGATATTGGCTCAAAGGCGATCAGGAACGCAGTCGATACTACAATCATTCCACTTTCAACGATTTAATTATTACCGGATTGGTGGGTCTTCGTCCACGGATGGATAATACGCTGGAAGTGAATCCACTTTTGCCCGATGGTAAATGGGATTGGTTCTGCCTCGACAATGTCCTGTATCACGGTCATAACCTGACTATTATCTGGGACAAAAACGGCCAAAAATATCATTTAGGAAAAGGATTACGCGTGCTGGTGGATGGAAAAGAAGTGGGCTCTGCTCCAACTTTATCAAAATTAATTATTAAAGAAATTCTGAAATAACAGATAGGATATGAAAAAGTTATTTCTTTCTACTATTATTTTATGTTTATCAATAGCATCTCAAGCCATTGAAATCACAAAATCTGTCAGCGAATTACACACAGACCTTTTCTTGAATTCCCCTTCAGGGGATAAAGGGGTCTGGATTGGTGCCATTCGTGCTGATTCAGCTCATATTCCTGCCGGAAAGCGTTTCCTGAGTTGGGAAATGGGAACACCCGAATACAAGGCTATTTGGAAAAACATCGACCCTATTTCGCGTAAAAGTATAATTCTCCGAAAATCATTTATTGCAAAAAAAGAAATAAAAGAAGCTTTACTTTACTCAGCATGGTTATCAAACAAGATAAATAAATCAGAACCTTATGATATTGGTGATGCTTTTATACTTGCCAGACAGGTTATGCCTAAACAAGAAGATAGAATTCATAGAATAGAACAAGC
>JAKLIM010000235.1 GCA_022709605.1 Bacteroidota bacterium
CTAAGTCCGGGAGTAATAAATTTCAAATCCTGACTTATTCCTACTAAAGCTTGCGCAGTATTGTATTTATCAATACGATAACCCGATTGAGTCAGGAAGTTGTAAGGATTTGATCCTGAGCCATCCGGGGTTGATAAAAAGCCATTTGAATAACGTACCGGAAATGCATTGGGAGAAGAAGAAAAGGTATAGCCCCAAATGTCGTTTGTAGATTGACCCGGAGCAGTTTTCGTTTCGTAAATGTTTGATAAATTGATATTTAACTCTGTGGTTGGAGAAATAGTCATATTCAAATTCGAGCGAAAATTAAATTTATTATAATTTATCGACGAATTATATTTGCGCATGTTGTCCGTTTTGAAAATCGAACCTTCGTTGTAGAACGAACCTGAAACATAATATCTGGCAACAGCACCACCACCGCTAATATTAATAGAAGCACGTTGGTTGGTCGAAAAATCTGAATACAACTCCTCGAACCAGTTTACATTGGGGTATAAATCGGGATCTGAGCCGTTTTCGTATTTTGCAATTTCGGCATCGGTATATTGCACTTTTCCCGGATTGAGATATCCGTACACTTCATTATACGATTTTGCAAATTGTGAAGAATTGACCATTTTAGGCATTTGCGTTGGCGCAACTGTACCATATTCTGCTTTGGCCGAAATTCTTGGTTTTCCTTCTATCCCTTTTCGGGTAGTTACAATTACCACACCATTGGCACCACGCACACCATAAACAGCAGTTGCAGTTGCATCTTTCAGAATAGAAAATGTTTCAATGTCTTCAGGATCAACGTAATCAATGCTACGTTCAATACCATCGACAAGAACAAGAGGTTTTGAACCACCACCAAAAGTACTGATACCCCTGATCCAGAAATCGGAACCGGCACCTGGTTCACCAGAGCGTTGAATAGAAACGACTCCGGCCAATTGCCCTGCTAATGCGGTTGAAATTTTTGCAGTTGGAATTTTAAGACTATTTACATCAACTGTGGATATAGAACCAATAACCGATGCTTTGCGCTGATTTCCATAACCAACTACAACTACCTCATCGAGCGATTTATCGGTAGAAGACAATGCGATATTAATAACCGCTTTATCAATAACCACTTCGGCTGTTTTATAACCCATGTAAGAAGCTGATAACACATTTGAATTACCTTCGAAAGTAATTGTATAATTGCCATCGATGTCAGTAACAACACCTTGAGAGGTTTCTTTAAGCCAAATATTACAACCAATAATTGTTTCGCCGGTTGCCGCATCGGTTACTTTTCCTTTGATTGTTTTTTTGGTTGGAGTTGTGCTGCCGGTTTTGCTTACCTGTGCAAATGGCGAAGTCGAAGATATCAGAAAGATGAACAATAAGAGCAGCTTCAAAACTGACTTAGGCTTTATCAGCGAATTTTTACTCTTATTTACTACGATTTTGTTTCGTATCATAAATGTATGATTTTTAAATTTATTAGATGAATTCAAAGACGAAAAGATATTGAAATCAGGACATGATGTACGCCAGAAAGTTTGTTATAACTACCTGAAAGAAAGATATATAAGTGTTGCTGGATTGATTTTAAAAGGACTAAGTTCTTAGGTGGAACTTAGTCCTTTTGAGTGAATTTGTATCAATTAGTTTACAAAAACCTTGTAGCTTGATGTACCCAATTTAACGATATAAACACCTTTCGAAAGTCTGTTTTTGTTATCTGCTTTTAAACCTGTAATGGTCAGAATTTCAGGTTGTAAATCGGTGCCAGTTACTTTAATGAAACCATTATCAGCATAAACTTTGTAATTCGGGTTTGCATTATTTTTCATACCTGTTCCTGTTGGTACAGTTTCATTAAACAACCAGCATGAACCATCGCCCAATGCACTGCTTGGATAAGCCACTAAATTGCGACCACCGGCCAAGTGAAGTTGAAATGCGCCGGCAATAATATTGTACTGTTCTTTATCCAAATATCCTAAAGTCCAGGGACCCTGAGCCACAGCCACTACCGGAATATCCACACTATTTGCTGTTGGTATTGCAATATAGCCACTGTGTAATTTGCTGATAATATCCACGGTACCATCACCTCTGCTAACTACTTTCCACAATTGCGAATCGTTGCTGCCGGTAGTAATTGAATCGGTTCCCATAATAGTTCCATCAATTGCAATATCGGTTAGTAAGTTTCTGTCAACACGCAATGCATTTTTAATAGAGTACCAAACGGTGTTTTCTGCAGTACTGTAAATAATTGGTTTTGTAGGACGATTGAAAGGCATCGCTTCTACTTTTGTAAATACCCAATAGCATTCAGGAGCTTCGTAATCATAATGGAATACATTTCCACCTGAAGCATGCATTGCTACTTTTCCATCAGCTGAAATAATGCGAACTCCGGGAAAAACTTCTCCGGGATGATCTTCACTACTACCATCAGAAATTCTCAATTTCCAAAGATAAAAGTTATCCAGAGGATCATTAAAAATAGCTGGATCGTTTCCGGCAGCGCCCAGACCTGTCTTACGATTGATTAATTGATACATGCCAGAATTTTCAATTTCAACAACTTTCCATTGTTGCGAACGATCGTCTAAACGGGCTTTACTGGCTGTAAGCGAAACGGTTGCTGCACCACCTGTTAATGCAAAATTTGTTGGATTCCAGGTTTTCAAATTGTACCATGCATCATAGTCAACTGGTCGTTGGTTAAGTACATAATACCAAACTTCATGACCTTCAGTGCTTAATTCGGGCATTTGAGCCTTCAACGAAAATGTCGATATCGCAAATAAAACGATCATCGATAGCGTAATTAATCTTTTCATACTGATTTTTTTTAAATGTTATTATTTATGAGATTTATTTTAATGGAATTTTAACACCTTTAATTTTCGCTCTCTATAAACAATACACATGTCGTTTAAAAAAAATTTAGTCATTTACAAAATATTTTTAATTTTGATAAAAAAAAATTTTGCAAGCCGGATTTATTCGAAAAAAAATAATTATTTCTTAAATACATCTTCATTGAAATGTGTATATATTTACAGAGATCAAAAAAGAGAATCTCGTAAAAAGTTAACTAAATTCTAAAAAAATACTGTAATGCGAATAAAATTACTAAGTCTGATTTTGCTATTATCATTCAATTCTTTTTTTCAAAATGCTATATGCCAGAATGATACAAAATTAAATAAGATTGTAATTCCACTTGGTGGGAATACATACCAAACTGGTGGTATGAAAAATGAACTTGTGAATAACGATGGCATTAGTTCGTGGAAATCTGCTGATGCTGAATTTTCAGTTTATTTTTCATCAGCCACAGAGAAAAGTGTAACCATTAGTTTCAATATTCCTGAACAAAAAGGCAACAGTAAAATTTTACTTTCAACGGACGATAAAACTTTAAAAATTGATTTAAAAGCCGGAAAAAGCGGAACAATAAAAGCCGGAAACTTTCAGTTAAAAAAAGGATATAATATTCTGAAATTAAAAGGAATAACCAAAAAAGGTGTTGATTTTGGTAAAATAAAAGAATTAATTGTAGAATATAAAGGATCAGATGATTTCAATTTTGTTAGAAATAATTCCGATAATCGGTTTTATTGGGGCAAAAGAGGTCCTTCGGTTCACATGTCATACAACTTACCTAAAGATAAAAATATAAAATGGTTCTACAACGAAATAACTGTTCCTAAAGGCTACGATCCGGTGGGTTCGTATTTTATGGCGAATGGTTTTGGTCAGGGATATTTTGGAATTCAGGTGAATTCCGAATCTGAAAGACGCATTCTTTTTTCGGTTTGGAGTCCAACCAATACCGATAATCCAAAAGATATTCCGGAGGACGAAAAAATCAAACTACTTAAAAAAGGTGAAGGCGTTAAATCGGGTGAATTTGGTAATGAAGGTTCAGGTGGTCAGAGCTTTATGATTTACAATTGGAAAGCAGGCAACAAATATAAGTTTTTAAATTCAGTAGAACCGGACGGCAAAGGAAATACCATTTATACCGCTTATTTTAAAGATGATACATCGGAAAATTGGATGTTAATAGCAAGCTTTTTAAGACCAAAAACAAATACCTGGTACACGCGTCCACATTCTTTTTTAGAAAATTTCAATTATAATTTGGGTTATAAAGTCCGTAAGGTAATGTTTAGTAACCAATGGGCGTGCAATACCAATGGCGAGTGGTTAGAATTAAACACAGGCATGTTTACAGGTGACGATATTGCCGGTAAAAAATTCAGAATCGATTTTGATGGTGGCGTTGAAAATAATGCATTCTTTCTGAAAAATGGAGGATTTTTTACCAGCGAAACAAAACTTATGTCTCAATTCCAAAGGCAAGTGACAAACGATCTTCCTGTAATTGATTTTACAAAATTGCCATAAACAGGTTTATTCTTATAAATATATTTTAAAAGATATGTTTAAAGAGCTAATTAATATCATAAAAATGCAACGTTGCAGTCTTTAAAGTCCCTCAAATAACTTTTTTCCTATTTCCTTCTCCTTTGGAGAAGGTGCCCAGCTTGTCTCGATGAATCGGGAAAGGGCGGAAGAGGTTGGGAGAGGGTTCCGAAATCTCGGAATAGGGAGAACTTACCTGCGGCAGGCAGGGTTAAATTTAAAAACACTTAATATCTAATACAAAATAACAAAAATGAGAAGATTAAAACACATTTTTACAGTTGCATTTTTAGCAATGGCAACACTGATCCAGGCCGAACGTGGCGCAGCACCCTCCATGCATTTAGGAGGTACATTTGCATCGGATGCTGTACTCAAAATGCAAAAAGTAAAAATTACACAATCGCGAGATGCTTCATTTTTCGAAGTGAATAATTACACAAACGGGTATTGCGGATTGCAACAAACACCCGATTTAAGATTCGGAGCACCCAACATTCTTATCGCTTCGTTGTGGGATGCCAACACCGCAGCCGGTATTTATGCGGTAATGGAATATAAAGACACTAAAACTTTGTACGAACGTTTTGGGGGCGAAGGTGATGGCGCTAAAACGGTGAACCCATATAAATGGACAATTAATACCTGGTATAATATTGTAAATCGCTCGTGGAAATCGAACGGAAGATTGTATGTTGCCACTTTTATCAACGATCTTTCAAGTTCAAAATGGTTACACACTTCAACCCTGTCGATTCCTGATCCGGGAAAATATTTGGGAAGTTCGAATGGCGCTTTTTTGGAAAACTGGACCGGGAGCAATATTAATTACGATGGTGGATATGTCAGGCAAGTTTTTTTGAAGGATTGTTTTTATTTAAATACTTCGGGTTTGTGGGGAAAATATACAAAAGTAACCTTCAGTGCGAACGACTCTCAGGCCGATATTACCCGAAACGGCATTTATCACAACAGTTTTAATGCATATTATGACGCAACTGAAGATGCTTTTAGTATGTTGCATGGTGGAAATACCGAACGTTCTGCGGCTTTCAATGGTGGACGAACTTTAACATTGCCCAATCAGGCCGGACAAACCGCAACACCCGTATTAGTTGCCGGAGAAATTACAAACTTTACAGCTTCGCATTCAGCAGGAGTTACCAACCTGAACTGGGGAATAAATGATTTGAAAAGTCCACAACTCAGTGCAAAAATTGAAATTAGTAATGCAACCGGAACTGTTGTGAAAACACTCCAGGATACAGTACCTCACAAACGAAATTTCTCGACAACAACAAGTTTAATGCCGGGTAGTTATACTGCAAAACTCACTGTAATTGACATATTTAACCAACCAATGCCTGTCGTTACGGCCAATTTCGAGGTAACAGGTAATGCATATATTATCAGTTCTAAAAGTGAATTGAATTTGCCGGCTACAGAAAATGCCAGCGAAATTATTGATATTACTTCAAACATTAACTGGACTGCTACCGAAAATGTTGATTGGCTTACTTTGGATAAAACAGCTGGGACAAATAACGAAACTCTAACAATTACAGCATCAGCAAATTCAAACAAACTAAGCAGAACTGCCGTTGTTAAACTTGCAGGTAA
>JAKLIM010000236.1 GCA_022709605.1 Bacteroidota bacterium
AACGATTTTTTTCTTATCGGTATCTTAAACTCTTTTTCTGCAATATCGACCATCATATTGAAAAATATTGCCTTCTCCTGGGCAATGTCAACGGCCTTTTCTAACGAGGATTTTTGTTGTTCTAGCAACTTAACTTTTTGCTCTAACTCCAAAATCCGCTGTTCCGGGGTTTTAATCATGGCTTGTTGGATTTGGTATTCTCTGTCAAAAGTACCATATTTTCTTATCCAACCCAAAACTGTCGCATGAGATTGTATCCCATAATTACGAAGAGAACCTTTGATACTTAATTCTCCGCTTTCGACCTCGCGAACTACTTGCAATTTGAAGGATAAACTGTAATCCTTTTGAGTTCGCTTTACATACATAATTTCTTGTTTGTCTTCCATAACGTTTTTTTTGTGTAACGTTATTTCAGGACAAGACAATAATGGGTAAAAAAAAGAGATGCTTTATTGATGGCATCTCTTTTTTTTGTCGTAAATGATATGATTATACAAAATCCTCCCAATTCGTTCCTAACATACTGCCGGTTTTCATAAACTGAGTATGCATTCCGAAGCAAGCCTGTAAATTAGTTGGCGTATGGCATGGTCCCGAAAGTGCCAGGTAATCAGTTAGAATTTGTTTGTATTCCGGAGCAACACAATTTTCAATGATTTCTTCGGCACGTTGAATAGGCGATTTGCCACGCAAGTCGGCCACACCATGTTCGGTAATGATAATATTTACCGAATGTTCGTTTTGGTCAACGTGACTAACCATAGGAACAATGGCGCTAATGTTGCCTTTTTTGGCTGTCGAGGGAGTTGTGAAGATCGAAATATAAGCACTGCGGGTAAAGTCGGCAGAACCACCAATTCCGTTCATCATTTTCGATCCTAACACGTGTGTGCTGTTTACGTTTCCGAAAATATCAGCTTCTAATGCCGTGTTTATTGTGATAAGACCAAGACGACGGGCCAATTCAGGACTGTTCGACATTTCCTGTGGACGAAGTACAATTTTATCGCGGAAAAACTCCAAATCTTCGTAAATACTTTTTAATACAGGAGTGGTGATGGTCAATGAACAACCGCTGGCAAAACGGATTTTTCCGTTGCGCAATAAATCAATGACCGAATCCTGAATTACTTCGGTGTACATTTCGAACGTTGGGATTTCAGGATTTGTACCAAGTGACGCCATTACAGCATTGGCAATATTACCCACACCTGATTGTATTGGCAGAAATTCTTTTGGTACGCGACCGGTTTTTATCTCATTAGCAAGAAAATTGGCTACATTCTGACCAATTTTATCTGTTACCTCGTCGGTTGGGGTAAATCCGCTTACTTCATCGTCGCGATGTGTTTCTACTACGCAAAGAATTTTTTTAGGATCAACTTTAATATAAGGAACTCCCATTCTGTCCGATGGTTTCAATAATGTCATTGGCAGACGATGAGGAGGGTCAAGCGGTTCGAAAATATCATGAAAACCGCGAAGTGCTGTAGGATGATTGTGATTAAACTCAACAATAATATAATCAGCCAGATTGGCAATGGTTGGAGAAATACCAACTCCGGTTGTAGGAATCAACTCACCATCTTCGGTCATATCGCATACTTCGATGATTGCAAACTTGGGTTTAGGCATGAAACCGAAACGCAAATGTGGTGCAATTGAAGAAAGGTGCATATCGAAATAAGGTGCACGTTCGTCGTTCAATGCACTTCTCAAATCTTTGTTCGATTGGTAAGGTGTGCGGAACAAAATGGCGTTAGCGCGAGCCAGTGCGCCATCGAGCGAATCGCCTGTTGAAGCTCCGGTGTAAATACCAATTTTAAACTCTTTCCCTTCGGCATGAAAGGCTTCGGCACGATTGGCAATAGCTGTTGGAACTTCTTTCGGACAGCCGGCAGGAGTAAATCCACTGAATCCGATAATATCACCATTGTTTACATAACTTGCAGCCTCTTCGGCAGTCACAAATTTAAAAGCATTTTTAAGCATAAGTTTATTCTGATAATTTTCTACATTATAATACAAGTCATTGAATATCAGAAATATATAATTGTGAAATTATACAAATATACTTTTTCTGAATTTGAGTGCAAAATTACCAATTATATTTTGAAAAACCTTGCAAACATTGGATTAATTACAGAAATATTTCTTTAATCTTTTTTTACACCAAAATTATTCGTTATAAACTGAAATGATGGTGCAATCTTACTATTATTTATTAAAAAATCAACTGTGAAAAAAATATTTGAAAAAAAATACGGATATTTGCATATAGAAAAATTAATAATTATTCAAATAAATATAAAAAATGAACAACAATGACATCCGCCAGTTAGAGCCCAAAGCACTTTGGCAACATTTTTACAGTTTGACACAGGTTCCGCGCCCTTCAGGAAAGAAAGAGCCCATTGGTACTTTTATAGCCGATTTTGGTAAATCGCTTGGTTTAGAAACACTTCGCGACGAAATTGGAAACGTTTTGGTACGCAAACCGGCTACTCCGGGCATGGAAAACCGAAAAGCAGTTGTATTACAGGCACACATGGATATGGTTCCTCAGAAAAACAGCAATGTGGCTCACAATTTCGAAACCGATCCGATTCAGGCTTATATCGATGGTGACTGGGTAACTGCAAAAGATACTACACTTGGAGCCGATAATGGCATTGGAATTTCGGCGGCTATGGCTATTCTCGAATCGAAAGACATTCCTCATCCGGCTATCGAAATGTTTATTACTGTAGAAGAAGAAACCGGTATGTTTGGCGCATTTGCTTTACAACCCAATTTTCTGCAAGGTGATATTTTGATAAATATGGATTCGGAAGATGAAGGTGAGTTGTATGTGGGATGTGCCGGAGGATTGGATGCGAACATCAGTTTTGCATACAACGAAGTGGAAGTGCCCGAAGGTGATGTGGCTATGAAAGTGTCACTTACCGGACTTAAAGGCGGTCATTCGGGGGTTGATATTCATTTGCAACGCGCCAATGCCAATAAATTAATGTTCCGTTTTCTGAAAACTGCTGTGGCTGAATACGAAGTGCGTTTAGCTACGATTGATGGTGGAAGTTTGCGAAATGCCATTCCGCGTGAAGCTTTTGCCATAATTACTGTTCCTGAAGAGGGAATTGAAGATTTGATTGACTTTGTAAAAGAATGTGAGGAATTATTTATTGAAGAAAATAAAAGCGTTGAAGATAATATCACATTTACGATTGAACAGATTGATTTGCCCAAAGGTTTATTGCCCGAAGAAATTCAGGACGACCTGATTAATGGTGTAACTGCTTGTTTTAATGGTGTTTTCCGTTTTATTCCTGAATTGCCAACGGTGGTTGAAACTTCGAACAATCTCGCCATTATCAAATCGAACGGAAAAACGGTAGAGTTGAAATCACTTATTCGTAGTTCGGTAGAAACACGTAAAGAAGAGCTGGCTTCGCAAATTGAAAGTGCTTTTGCATTGGCTGGTGCAAAAGTTGTATTTACAGGCGGTTATCCGGGCTGGGAACCCAACCTGAAATCACCTATACTAAAGGAAATGACCAAAGTGTATGAAAATAAATACGGCAAAACGCCTAAAGTGATGATTATTCATGCCGGATTAGAATGTGGAATTCTTGGAACTCATTATCCGAAAATGGATATGATTTCATTTGGTCCTACCATTCGTTATCCTCATTCGCCCGACGAAAAAGTGAATATTGCCACCGTGCAAATGTTCTGGGATTACCTGAAAGCAACTTTAGAAAATATACCGGTTAAATAAACTTTAATAATTTGTGGTTTGAAAGTTTGTGGTTTGTCATCTTAAAAAATGAGCTATATACTTTCAAACATCAAACATCAAACTTTCAAACATCAAACATTAAACATCAAACATCAAACATCAAACATCAAACATCAAACATCAAACATCAAACATCAAACATCAAACATCAAACGAATGAATAAACTTCTCATAATAACAGCATTCATCATAGGACATTTTGCTGTTTTTGCTGCTGAAAAAGACACTACAGCAGTTGATACTTTTCGATTTACAACGATAAAAGAAAACAAAATTACGCCTGTTAAAAATCAGGCAAGTTCGGGAACGTGCTGGAGTTTTTCGGCAGTTGGATTTTTCGAAGCGGAGTTGCTTCGTTTGGGCAAACCTGAAGTAGATTTGTCCGAAATGTTTGTGGTGCATCATTCGTATTCCGATAAAGCGGAAAAGTTTGTACGCATGAACGGAACGATTAATTTTGCAGGTGGTGGTTCGTTTTACGATGTGATGTATGCCATGAAAAATTACGGAATTGTACCCGAAACGGAAATGAGCGGCCTGAATTATGGTGAAGATAAACATCGCCATGGTGAAATCGATGCATTGACCGATGCGTATGTAAAAACTTTGATCAAGAATCCAAATAAAAAACTTTCATCAGCCTGGAAAACCGGTTTCGATGGTATTTTGGATGCTTATTTGGGCAAACGCCCTACTGAGTTTAGTGTAAATGGTAAAAAATTTACACCACTTACTTATGCCCAGTCACTCGGCTTGAATATGGATGATTATATTTCGCTGACTTCATTCACACATCATCCTTTTTATTCAAAATTTATCATAGAAATTCCGGATAACTGGCGTTGGGAAGAATCGTATAATTTGCCATTGGATGAATTTGCCAAAGTGTTCGAAAATGCAGTGGATAAAGGCTATACAATAGCCTGGGGCTCTGATGTAAGCGAAAAAGGATTTACGCGCAATGGTGTTGCAGTTAATCCTGAAGTGAAGAAACAAAATCTTCCGGGATCTGATCAGGCTAAATGGCTGAATATTACCCAAAAAGAAATGGAAGAGAAAATTTTTAAAGTGCAGGGACCACAACCGGAAATTAAAGTGACACAGGAATTACGTCAGAAAAGCTTTGATAATTATGAAACTACTGACGATCATGGAATGGTTATTTTCGGGACCGCGAAAGACCAAAACGGCACAAAATATTATTTGGTGAAAAATTCCTGGGGAACTGATAGCAAATACAAAGGAATCTGGTACGCCAGCGAATCATTTGTATTGCACAAAACGATTAATATTGTGGTTCATAAAGATGCAGTGCCGAAAGAAATTTTGAAGAAAATTATGTAAGAACAACCCCGATAGCCATCGGGGTAAGATAAATAAGACATTTGATTTAAAATCAGCTATTTAAATATAATAAAAGGGTGAAATTTCACCCTTTTATTATATCAAGTAATTCGGTCATAACCATGGCACTGGCACCCCATAAATCGATATTGCCAACTTTGTAATACAGAGCATTGACTGTTGTGTCGGCAGAAGGAACTAAAAAGTCTTTTTGATGGATTATATTTTCACGAAAGAAATCAGCTAAATCAATTTCTATGACTTCAGCTACTTCTCGTTCATCGATATTGTAAGTAGGTTTTTCTTTAAGATATCCTACAAATATACTGATTAAAAAGTTACTTGGTGGTACGTAAATATCAGAAAGACGACCGAGAATTTCTATTTTGTCAGCTGTTATCCCAATTTCCTCTTCAATTTCGCGAAAGGCTGTGTTTTGAATATTTACATCGCTGTCTTCAAATCTGCCACCCGGAAAAGCAATTTGCCCTGCATGTATTCCCACGTAAAAACTCCGACGTATAAAAATGAGTTTCATCTGTTCCTCTTCCTGAAAAAGCAGAATCATTACAGCACTTTTCCGGGCATTATTGAAATTTCCACTTAGATTTGAAATTTCTGCAACACGCGACGCGGGTGCCATTTTCAGATGAGACGAAAGACCCGGAAGGGGTTGTTTAAATTTGTCTTTGATTATTTCGGGAGTGATATTCACTTTCTTGTTTAAAAAAAGCGTAATTTCAAGTTACGCTTCAATTTATATTAATTTCAAATGAATCTTATAAAGTTGTTCGGAAGGCTGATTTTCAATTATTTACCCCGATAGCTATCGGGGTTATTCTTTTGTCTTAATATTACTGACAAATAACGCAACCTTCGCATTTTGATAATTC
>JAKLIM010000237.1 GCA_022709605.1 Bacteroidota bacterium
CTGCATTTTTCAATGGGAAATACCACATCTGATATTCAGGAAGGTTCCGGCACTTCGCGATTTATTAATTCACTTTCGTCGATACTTTTTGACGCAAATGTCATTCGTTTTTATCAAAACCAATTTGTAAAAATTGATAATAATATTGACATAATGAATGGTTTGATTCTAAATACGGCAATTGGTTTTGAGAAAAGAATATTACCTGTAAATAATACAAATTTCCATTTCTGGGGAAATAGTCCACACCCAAACTACCCGGATGAAAGCTACAAAGAAGCATTTCCTGCAAATTCAGCAACAACCGCTTCATTCAATATTCAATATACACCTTTCTACAAGTATAAAATTCGGGAAGGCAAAAAGGAATATCAAAGTTCTGATTATCCAACGTTTAGTTTAGAATACAAGAAAGCAATTCCAATTTCTGAAAAAGCTGAACAAGCCTCGTACGATCGTATAAAATTTTCAATTAACCAATCCATTAAATTAACTGCATTCGATCATTTAAATTATAATTTACAGGCAGGCAGCTATTTATCGAAGAAAAAACTTTATGCTCCTGATTATAAATATTTTGCTACGAGTCCAATGTTTATTACGAACCATTTGTTTGATAACTCGTTTCAGCTACTCGACAACTATTCTTTTACCAATTCAAATTGGCTAGAAGCACATGTCAATCTGAATTCTGAATATTTACTGTTGAAGCGCATCGGGTTTTTGCAAACGCAACAGTTCAACGAATCCCTGCATTTAAACGTACTCCTAAACAACCAATTTCCCCGGACGTATATTGAAACAGGATATTCCATTGGCATTAATAATTTGGGAAGAGTAGGTGTTTTTGCCGGTTTCGATGGATTGAAATTCGAGAGTGTAGGGGTAAAAGTCAGTTTGCCGCTATTCAGGTAAAAGAGGAATTTATATCAAAATAAATTGCTATCATTTTGATTTAATACACTTTACAAAAGGAATTTCATCAAAGTAATTTTCATTTAAAAAAATTGAGAATTTGGGTTTAGCATCTCCATTACTAATATCAATGCCATAAATTGTGCGGATAATTTGAATAGGCAGTTCGGAACAAAACAATGCAGTGGTATCATTTGAGTTAAATTGCTCATCGAAAGGCACTTTTCTTTTTAAATAACCAACTGCACTTTCAGCAATTTTATTCGGACTATTTCTGAAACGAACGACCTTTACTGTTTCGATTCGGCTTTCGTTCATAAAATCTTCCAAATCACAAATCTGTACTCCATCAACTTCAGAAACTTTTTTCGACAAAGAATGAATAACTCTGAAAACATTTCCGGTATCTCTCACAATAATTCCACAATGCGAAATATCCAATGTATCAGCGAGTTGAGCCACCACTATCTCACTCACAAGCCCATAACTTTTCCGAAGAATAATATCTCCGCTTTGTATCGGGTTGGTGGTATAATAAAGAGAATCTGTTGTTTTTGAAGAAGTACAAGCTCCATTCAAAAGCAACAGATTCAAAAATATAAATAAAACTGTTATTTCAGTTTGTTTTCCACCAGCCACTTATCATCAACTTTTTTTAGTTGAACTTTTTCTTCTTTCGATTCAATCGCGCTTCCACTTTCCAGATCAAGACTACCTTTTATTACGCCTAATACTTCTGCCGAATTACCATCTTCTGAGATTTCAACATTAGTAACTTCAAATTTTACATCCGATTTTTTCATTTCATCTACTTTTTGAGCAGCAAATGCAGCAATAAAATCGATGGTTTGTTTTGAATCTTCAGTACAAAGGGATTTTGCTTCGTCGAAATTAGCAGTGTAAATGGCTTTCATAAACTTTTCAGATACTTTTTCGGGACCATTTCCACCCGAACACGATGCAAATAATATAATTAATAGCATCAGCGAAAATAATTTAAATTGTTTCATAACATATTGATTTTATGATTAATAATGAATTGAATTTTTGCGTTTAGTTTATTCGATTGTAAAAATACAAAATCATTTCTGTTAAAACAAATAAAAAAAGAAGTTTTTTTGTAAAAACTTCTTTTTTTATTTTAACACAAAATGAATTATTCATTTATTTCAATAATTCCTCAATATCAGTAGTCATTTCGGCGGGTTTAGTTTTTGGGGTATAACGCATAACCGGTTTACCCGATTTATCAATCAAGAACTTCTCAAAATTCCAGCGTATATCATTTTTAGCGGTTTCGAGTGGCAATGAGCTTTTCAAAAATTGATACAAAGGATGCGCCTCATCGCCATTCACTTTTATTTTCTCGAACAATGGAAATGTTACATTGTATTTAACCGTACAGAATTTCTCAATTTCCTCAGCAGTGCCCGGTTCCTGACCCATAAACTGATTGCATGGAAAACCCAAAATTACCAAATCCTTGTTTTTGTACGTTTTATAAAGTTCCTCTAAACCTTCGTACTGAGGTGTTAACCCACATTTACTGGCAGTATTAACAATCAAAATTACTTTCCCTTTGTATTCTTTCAGCTTAATTTCCTTACCCTGAATCGTTTTTACCTTTATATCGTAAAAATTCACACTTTGTGCCGAAACTACCAAAAAATTAAACAGCACGAATGCAGTCATAAAAATTACTTTCTTCATAAGTCTTTAAATTTTAATAATTTATCTTTTATGTTTTATGTTTTGTCTTTGTTCTTTCCCCGATAGTTATCGGGATTATTCTTTTTTCTATCTTACCTCTTTGAGCAATTTTATTAAATCATTCAATTGGCTTTTTAAAACTATAAACTCTTCCAATTTCGATTCTGTCGGTTCAATTTGCATTTTCTGCATCAACCGTAGTGGAATATCGGCTGCTTGTTCCTGCAATTTCTGCCCTTTTGCGGTCAGATTCACCATTACTTTGCGTTGGTCAGTTACTGATTGTTTCCGTTCAAGCAATTCCATAGTCTCCATTCGTTTAAGCAATGGAGTAATGGTGTTCGTATTCAAAATCAACTTGTCACCTATTTCATTAACAGTTTGGAAATCATTTTCCCACAAAACCATCAATACCAGATACTGCGGATAAGTAATTCCCAATTGATCCAAATCGTCCTGATAAGCTCTGATTATTAATCGCGAAACCGCATAAAAGGGAAAACAAAGCTGATTTTCGAGTTTTAACTGTTCGTATGCCATATCTTATTTTCTGTTTTAATAACAAAACCGGAACACAAAGGTTCATCTGTTCCGACTAATGTACATTTCATTTAGGCAAGTAGTTTTTCAATATCCTTACGTAATTTATCCGGAGTTGTGGTTGGCGAAAAACGCATGTAAGGTTTTCCGTTTCTGTCAATCATAAATTTGGCAAAGTTCCATTTGATACTACTTCCCAAAATGCCTCCTTTAAGTTCCGATTTCAAATATTTGTAAAGTGGATGAGCATTGTCGCCGTTCACATCAATTTTCGAAAACATAGGGAATGAAACGCCGTAGTTTATCAAACAACCTTCCGAAATCTCTTTTTCACTGCCCGGTTCCTGGCCGGCAAACTGATTACAAGGAAATCCAAGAATCACCAATCCTTTGTCCTTATATTCTTTGTAAAGTTTTTCCAACCCTTCATATTGTGGCGTTAAACCGCATTTACTGGCCGTATTTACCACAATTACTACCTTGCCTTTGTAATTATCCATGCTAATTTCTTTACCTTGTAAAGATATTGCTTTGAAATCATAAAAATTCTGCTTCATATTATTATTGTTTATATTATTTATATCGTTTGCGATACAAAAGTAATAAATTTATATCGTTTGCGATATAAATAAGAAAATATTTATGTTTTATTAAATAATTGGGGATTTTTAGATACGGGGAATTAATTGAATTTGAAAAGTTATGAATATGATCCAATAGGGACAAAACAATAAATTCAATGGTTAAAAGAAAGGATGTAAACCAGATTAATAATGCAAAAAAAATAAATCTTCTACGTCAAATATTTAAATTCAAAATAGATATTTTTTTAAAATATTCAACAATAATTTTAAATGAGAAAAATATTTTTTTAGATTTTACAACATTTTATTTTTTTGTTGAAATGATCCAAAAACGAAAATATTTTCAAATATTTTCAAAATTTTATATGTCTGTATATCAATAATATAATAAATATTTATAATGATTTAATAATCCATTTTAATTCATTAAAAATAAATAGCATGGTATTTGCAAAGAAGTTTTCATACTACAATTAGACAACAAATCCGATTGTATTTTAACAAATAAACAAGCAAATTTTCAACAATAAAAATATAAACCCGCCGTGATTCTTTTTTTCTGATTGTTTCTTTACGTTTCCTTATTTGGTATGAACCTAAAAACGGATAGGGGAAAAATTTAGAGGTTTACTTCTTGCGAAGTAAACCTCTTATTTTTTATCTACCCTGAGGTAAAATAAATCTCAATAAAAAAAATTTGCTGTCGACTAATCTTTGAATTTTGCAACCAAATATTCGCGGTTCAATCGTGCAATATGCGAAATAGAAATTGCTTTTGGACATTCTGCTTCGCAAGCTCCTGTGTTGGTACAATTTCCGAAACCAAGTTCGTCCATTTTAGCAACCATAACTTTAGCACGGTGAGCAGCTTCAACTTTTCCTTGTGGTAAAAGTGCTAACTGACTTACTTTAGCAGCCACAAAAAGCATCGCAGACCCGTTCTTACAAGCAGCAGCACAAGCACCACAACCAATACAAGAAGCAGCATCCATAGCTTCGTCAGCATATACTTTCGAAATTGGAATGGCATTTCCATCAGGAACACCACCTGTGTTAACTGACACATAGCCACCTGCCTGAATAATTTTGTCGAAAGCGCCACGATCAACCATCAAATCTTTGATAACCGGAAACGCAGCCGAACGCCAGGGTTCTACGGTGATTGTTTCTCCATCTTTGAAACGACGCATGTGCAACTGACAAGTTGTTGTTTCTCCGTCCATTCCATGTGGATGACCGTTGATATACAAACTACACATACCGCAGATTCCTTCGCGACAATCGTGATCGAAAGCGATTGGTTCTTTGCGTTCTTTTACTAATTTTTCGTTCAATACATCCAACATTTCAAGAAATGAACTGTCGGTGGACACATGGTCCATTTTATAGGCCACGAATTCGCCTTTGGCTTTTGGACCGGCCTGACGCCATATTTTAAGCGTTACATTTATACTTTTTTCCATGATTCTTTAAATAGTTTGAAGTTACGCTTTATAATTACGTTGTTGACGGTGAATAAATTCATAATCCAACGCTTCTTTAAGCAATGTAGGTTCTTCGCCTTCACCGTTAAATTGCCAGCATGACGCAAATGAGAATTCTTCGTCGTTGCGAAGTGCTTCTCCTTCAGGTGTCTGGTATTCTTCACGGAAATGACCGCCACACGATTCTTCACGCATCAATGCATCACGCGCCATCAATTCTCCTATTTCAATAAAATCGGCTACACGCAACGCTTTTTCAAGTTCTACATTTACATCTTCACTTACTCCCGGCACATACACTTTAGTCCAGAATTCCTTGCGTATGGCTTTGATTTTTTCTAATGCCGTTTGCAAACCAGCCTTGTTACGTCCCATTCCTACAAAATCCCACATAACCAATCCCAATTCGCGGTGGATAGAATCAACAGATTTATCTCCCTGAATTTTCATGATTTTTTCGATTTTTGCATGAACAGCTTTTTCAGCTTCGGTAAACTCAGGAAGATCCGTACTCATACGTGGCACCTGAATTTGATCAGCCAAATAATTTTGAATGGTATATGGCAATACGAAATATCCATCGGCCAAACCTTGCATCAACGCCGAAGCTCCCAAACGGTTAGCGCCGTGATCAGAGAAGTTAGCTTCACCAATACAGAACAAACCTTTTACCGAAGTTTGTAGTTCGTAATCTACCCAAACTCCGCCCATGGTGTAGTGAATGGCAGGATAAATCATCATCGGTGTTTTATATGGATTTTCGTCAACGATTTTTTCGTACAT
>JAKLIM010000238.1 GCA_022709605.1 Bacteroidota bacterium
AGACTTCGGGAGGGGATGTTAAGACGCAGTTTCTTAACATCTTTACAACCGCCCCAAACCCCTAAAGGGGATGTTAAGACGCAGTTTCTTAAATTGTTGTGGTAAATATGTTTGACGATGGTAATTACACATCCCCTTTAGGGGCTTGGGGCAGGTCTTTTCATTTTTATGTATCAGTATATCAATATTATGAACGTGTGCAGCAATTTTACAAATGTCTGCAGCAATATTATGAACCAGTATAGCAATCACTTGTATCAGTATATCAATTTTACAAACGTCTGCAGCAATCTTACGAACGTCTGCAGCAATATTATCAATCAGTATATCAATATTATGTACGTGCGCACCAATTTTACGAACGTGCGCAGCAATATTATGAACGTGCGCACTAATTTTACGAACGTCTGCAGCAATATTATCAATCAGTATATCAATATTATGAACGTGCGCAGCAATATTATGAATCAGTATATCAATTTCTTGAATCGGGATTGTCTTGCTTCTTTTTAGAATTTGTTTTTTGTAAACTTTCCTTACCTTTGCAAAACAAGAGAATGGGTGTGTGTGTTTTAAACGGGTATGATATTTATCATTCACCCAAGCTTTTCAACGGAAGCGCTAATTTCTTATTTCTCCCGAAAGCTTTCGGGATTCTATTTTCTCAATTTCAACCCCGTCCCGTCCGGATAACTATCGGGATCCGGAACGTTCGGGACAAACTTTCAAATTTTCAAATTTTCAAATTTTCAAACAAATATTCCACGTGAATTCAACTAAAAATATTCTCAAAATATCGTACCCCATTATTCTGACACTGGTAGCGCAGAATGTGGTTAATGTGACCGATACCGCGTTTCTGGGGCGTGTAAGCGAAGTGGCGTTGGGTGCTTCGGCTATTGCCGGGGTGTATTATTTCGCCATTTTTATGGTGGGCTTTGGCTTTAGTCAGGGTGCTCAAATACTGATCGGACGGCGGAACGGTGAAGAAAATTACAGTCAGATCGGACCCATTTTCAACAATAGTTTGCTGTTTAATGGTTTTTTTGCACTTATCCTTTTTGTTGCTTCGCTGGTTGGCATGCCGCATCTGATGAAAGTACTGGTGAGTTCGCATCAGATTTATGTTGCCACACTCGAGTATCTCGACTGGCGGATTTATGGTTTTTTCTTTGTGTTTCTGAATGTCGTTTTCCGCAGTTTTTATGTTGGAATTACCGATACGCGAATTCTTACTACTTCGGCTTTTGTCACTGCCATTACCAATATTATTTTTGATTATTTGCTGATATTCGGCAAGTTTGGTTTTCCGGAACTGGGCATTGCAGGCGCTGCTATTGCGTCGGTTATAGCCGAAGCTGCTTCGCTTGGCTATCTTATTTTTCATACATCGGTTTTTACCGATATGAAAAAATATGGGTT
This sequence comes from Bacteroidota bacterium, assembly GCA_022709605.1. Lineage (GTDB taxonomy): Bacteria > Bacteroidota > Bacteroidia > Bacteroidales > Paludibacteraceae > Paludibacter. Next base: position 1,423 of record JAKLIM010000238.1, read on the forward strand.
ATTCAGTTCGTTGAAAGTCGATTTTAAGACCATGGGGCAAATTCTGAACCTTTCGATTTTTATCATGTTTCAGTTTTTTATCTCCATCTCCACCTGGTTTTTGTTCTTTATTTTTATCGAACGCATGGGCGAACGACCGTTGGCTGTGACCAATATCGGACGAAGCATGTATATTTTGTTGATGATTCCTGCGTCGGCTCTCGCAACTACTGCCGGAACATTGGTGAGCAACCTGATTGGGGCCGGGCAAAAGGATGAAGTGCTGAAAACCACGAACAAAATTATTGGCATAACCCTATTGATGGTTTCGCCGCTCATCGTTTTCGCGTTTATTTTTCCGGAGCTTTTTGCACATATCTATACGGATGATCATTCGCTAATGTTGGCTTCTATTCCTGTAATTCGGGTTGTTTCGGTAGCGATAGCGTTTTTTGCAGTGGGATGCGTCATTATCAGTGCAGTTTCGGGAACGGGAAGTACAAAAACGGCCTTTTACATGGAAGTGGTGACGCTGTTTTTCTACATTACTTTTGTTTATTACACAGCCATTATCAATCCACAGGAAGTTTGGGTGGTGTGGATGTCGGAATTTGTGTACTGGACAATGATAGGCGGGCTGGGATTTTGGTATTTGAGAAAAGGAAACTGGAGAGCAAAGGATATTTGAGAAAACTGCCCCCTAACCCCCTTCCCGAGACTTCGGGAGGGGGAATAAGACGCAGTTTCTGAAGGTGAGAGAGGTAACAATAAGTGATGTTGGTAATTTAAACAACCTGCCCCAAGCCCCTAAAGGGGATGTTAAGACGCAGTTACTGAATGTGAGAGAGTTGAAAATAAGTGATGATACTAATCTCACATCTCCGTCAGCTGACGGACTTGGGGTTGTTCAGAAAAACGGATTAATCAATCAATTTTTTACCCATTGGCAATACTGTTTTTCCGGCTAAATCGTTGATAATTATACCAGCCATCATGTACCATGCGGCAAATGCACAAATAATAAGATCGATGGCGGCAGCAGTTTTTAATTCAGGGAATCCGAAATGCTCTAAATCCAATAAAATAAAACCTATAAGTAAAGTTCCGAATGTAAAAACCATGGCTTTGTGAACACGGAACGAAGCAATAAACATGATAAGCGTGTACAAGGTCCAACCGATGAGGTAAAATCCAACATCAGATGTTTCAGAAGCATAAATACCGAAATGATTAAACAGTTTGATCAGACTTAAGCCAATCCAGAAAGCACCGTAAGATACAAAAGCGCTGTAGCCGAAGTTATTACCCATTTTTTGTTCCTGAAAGCCGGCTATTAATTGAGCCAAACCACCAAAAATAATTCCCATGCCGAGCACAGGTCCCCAACCCATTAAACCAAGATTGTGTAATTGAAGAAGTAATGTTGTCATTCCAAAGCCGGCAAGGCCAACTACTGCGGGATTTCCGTTTTTCATTTTTTGTTGTATTTTTTTATGTTTTTAATTTCGGGCACAAAAGTAATTGAAAATAACGTACTATGCAATAAGAACACAGCCCCCTAACCCCCTAAAGGGGGAATTTGTAGCACTTCGGATAAAGTTATTTTGAAAAACAAAGAAATAACTCTGTACCCTTTTGTAGTTAAAGAAACTTTCAAAGAATTATTGAATACTTTATATGATAAAAAATTTGAAATAATAATTTAGAAATATGAGTAAATAAATCTCTTTCATATTGAACTATTAATCAACCCTAAAAGCACCCTTTTTACTCCCCCTTCCCGAGGCTTCGGGAGGGGGCTGGGGGGCAGGAATCGTGGCCATATTATTCCACTTCCCATTCAAAAATACCGGCTGAATTTTTCTCGGGTAATTCAATTTCTATTTTCAAAGCCGAAGTGGTTACGGGTTTGAAAATCACCTCGTTGTTTTGGCCTTTCTCAACACCATAACTGCTTGTATTCTCTACCGGCATCCATTGACCATCGGCAGTTTGATAAAACAATTTCCATGCTTGAGGCACTCTACAGCCACCCCAGGGTGCATCGTCGAACCAGAAAACTGAGGAACTGCTGATTGTTTTCGAACCTTCAAACTCATACGCTATCCATTCGGTTGAACCTTGTTTTGGCCACCAGGCATAATGCGGCATTGAATTATCAGTTGCATCTTTTGGTTTCAGGCGATCATTTATGGCTGAAATGGATTTTGTATTTTGCGAAGCAGTGATTTTACTCTCAGAAGCTATCGTTGCGGGCATTGAAGGGCGCGTTGCACTCAATTCGTTGGGCAACCAAACAGCCATTTCACCATTTCCCCGATGTGCCCAGGCATAATATGGAATCATGGTGAGTGTAACATCCGAGGCTGCAATTTTACCTTGCGCATTATAACTCAATACCTGTGCATCGGTTTTTAGTTGGGTAATTCCAAACAGCAAATCCGGTTTTTTCTCTACTTCGAAAACAGGTTTTCTGTTCATCACCACACTCAGCACACTGAAATTATTATCGGGCCACTCGGCACAATAAACCACCGGACCGCGCTCCACTGCAATTTTTCCCCTATCGGCAGCCACCAAGGGATTTGCTTTTACCGTGCGGGGTTCCATATCGAAATGGATTTCCACCACATCGCCTTTTTTCCAGGTGCGGTTTATGCTGAAATAACCTTTATCAATCTGAGATGTAACAGCTTGTCCGTTTACTTTTATGTTGTACGACAAAGTTTTTTTATCATTGAAACTATACAAATTTCCCGGCACAACTTGTCCCTGCACCCAACCCGGAATGCGGATTTTTAAATTGAGTTTCTGTTTGCTTGATGGTATAACATTCAGTTTCACATCACCATTCCAGGGATAAGTGGTTGACTGTGTAAGCGTCACTTTTTTGCCATGAACAGGGATCGACGAGGTGTTACTCATAAACAGATTCACATACAAATCTTCGTTGTGAACAGCATAAACATAACCCGGTACCGATGGAATAAAACGGGCAATATTCGATGGACAACAGGCGCAACCAAACCAGGCCTGGCGTTGATGTTGCCCGTTAGATTCCAGCGGATTAGGATAGAAAAAGCCGCCACCATCGAGCGAAACTCCCGAAATTAATCCATTGTAAAGCGTACGTTCCAGCACATCGAAATATTTAGCTTCGCCATGCAAAAGGAACAATCGGTAATTCATATACACATTGCCAATGGCAGCACAGGTTTCGCAATAAGCCGACATGTTCGGCAGCTCGTAATTTTCACCAAAAGCTTCACCATGACTGGTAGCGCCAATGCCACCGGTAATGTAAAGTTTTTTATTGACAATATTTTCCCAAATACGATCGATGGCATGAATGTAACCCGTATCGCCTGTCAACGCTGCCACATCGGCCATTCCGGTGTACATATAAGCGGCGCGCACTGCATGTCCGACGGCTTCATCCTGCTGAATAACAGGTTTATGCGATTGACTGTAATCGTTTTTGCGTTCAGTATAACCACGTTTGTCAAGCAGAAATTTGGCGAAATCGAGGTAACGTTTCTCACCTGTAGCCACATATAGTTTACAAAGTGCCATTTCAGCAATCTGATGTCCCGGCACAACGGTGATTTGACCCGGCTTCTCTCCCACTTCTCTCACGGCACAGTCGGCATATTTTATGGCAATGTCGAGGAAATTGCGCTTTCCGGTAGCCTGATAATGAGCTACTGCACCTTCGATCATGTGTCCGAGGTTGTACAATTCATGACTCAGGTCTTCTTCTTTTACCCAACGTTTATTTCCGGACCAATTGTGCGGATGTTTCGGATTCATGGTACGGGCAGTATACAAATAGCCATCCGGCTCCTGCGCTTTGGCTACAATAGTCAAAACGCTATCGATGTATTTATCCAATTTTTTATCCGGATAAGTTTGCATGGAATAACTGGCGCCTTCGATGGTTTTATACACATCGGTATCGTCGAACGAAAAGCCCTCCACTTTATAGGTTTCACTCGGTTTAGCCGCTTTTACAAAGTTTTCGTACCGACCGGTTTCTTCGCATTTGCTGAATGCAAGCGGGATGGTCACTTCGCGACTGGCTTTGAGACGCTGTCCCCAAAAAGCATCAGTAACTTTTACAGCCGTGAACGGAACGGGAGAAATAGGATAACCGGTGTTTGTGTTTTTCTTCTGAGCCTGCGCAGTAATGCATGAAAATGCCAGAAAAGTGATGATGAATAAACGCATATTTGTATTTTTATTTTTAAAGTTGCACAAAATTAATATTTCCTGAATAAATACGAGGGGTTGAATCAGTCAAATTGGTATTTTATTTTAAAATTTTGTTTTGGTAAATAAGGGACAAGCGGTTTCCGCATAGCTATCGGAATGTCGCTTGTCCCATGTTTTCCTTTAAACTATCAAACTTAAACTTACTAATTTAAACCCAGGAAAGTAAGGGACAAGCGGTTTCCGTACCGCTTGAAAAAAAAGATAATTAATTAAGAAAGTGACACCCCGATAGCTATGCGGTGGTCGCTTATCTCCTGTTTTCCTTAAACCTTATCAAACTTAAATTTTTATTTCACTTTCCATTCAAGAACACCTCCGGATAAACTGTCCTGAA
>JAKLIM010000239.1:0-247 GCA_022709605.1 Bacteroidota bacterium
GGTTACTTCAACGAGCAGGGCATTTTCAAAAAAGATGATATGACGAAATATTCCATTCGTACCAACCTGGATTATGAAGTAAAAAAATGGTTAAACGTAGGTGTAAATTCACAACTAACGTATTACGACAAAAACACGGTTCCAAGTAATATGCTCACACAAGCCTCTACTTATATACCGCTGGGTACTCCGTATAACGAAGATGGTACAATCAAACTGTTTCCGGTATCGGGCGATGCAAACCGAT
>JAKLIM010000239.1:257-5990 GCA_022709605.1 Bacteroidota bacterium
TGTAAGTGATACAAAGGCTGTCAATAATACTTTATCAGTTCGAACTTTTAATACCGCTTACATTTTAATTCAACCTGTTAAGCAATTAAAATTCCGCTCGAATGTTTCTGCGGTCATCAATGCTTCACGTCAGGGAATTTATAACGGACAGAATTCCACCAGTCAGTTTGGTGGCAGTTATGTGAATCAGGCAAGTGCAACAAATAATTTGTACCGCAATTACTCCTGGGATAATATTCTTACTTTCAACGAAAGCATAGGCGAACACAACATTGAAGCAACTGCCATTTCGAGCTGGATGAAAAGCATTGACGAAGGTTATTATGCCTCCGGGTACAATCAGTTAATTGACACCTACATGTACAATTCGCTGGGAGCTACCGACCCTGCAAGCCGTTCAATATCTTCCGGTTACACACAATATCAAACCATGGGTTTTGCAGGCCGTATCTCTTATAATTACAAGAGCAGATATTTCCTTACTGCAACAGCCCGTTGGGATGGTTCATCCATGTTGGCACCCGGTCATCAGTGGGATTTCTTCCCTTCAGTTTCGGGAGCATGGCGTGTGAGCGACGAAAGCTTCCTTGAAGATGCCACAGATTGGTTAAGCAACTTAAAACTTCGTGCAAGTTATGGTACAACTGGTAATTCGGGTGTACCACCTTACGCCACACAGGGTGGAAGTGTGGTTGCAAACACCAAATTCGGGTTCAACGATAAAGCGGCTACAGTTTATCAATTCAGTTACCTGGTTGGCAATCCGGATTTGGGTTGGGAAAAATCAACCACTACAAATATTGGTATCGATTTCAGTGTTTTCAAAAACAGAATTGATTTAAATGTTGATTTGTATAATATTGATACTGATGACATTTTAATGGCCCGGAGTTTACCTCCTTCAACCGGTGCCGGTGGTGCAAGTTCAGCACAATTTTCTACCTATCAGAATATTGGTAAAACCAACAACCGCGGTATTGAAATCGCTTTAAACACAGTTAATATCCAAACGAAGGATTTGAAATGGAACTCTACCATTACATTTGCTGCAAACCAGGAGAAAATTGTATCGTTAATTACTGATGCCGATATTATTCAGGGACAAAATGCTGAAGTTTCTTCGTTGCTTATTGGACGACCTATCAATTCATTTTTTTCGTATAAATTGGATGGGATCTGGCAATTGGGCGAAGAAGAAGAAATGGCAAAATACAAACTGAATGGTACAGCCAATGTTTTCAAGCCGGGTTCGCTTAAAGTGGTTGACAATGATGGTGATATGAACATTACTGCAGCCGATCGCCAGTATTTGGGAAGTCGCTCTCCAAAATGGACCGCCGGGTTTAACAATTCAGTTTCGTTCAAAGGATTCGATTTAAATGTATATATGTTGCTTCGCTGGGGTCAGATGATTGATGCTGAATTCCTTGGAAGATTCGACCCTTCAGGTGTTTCGAACAGCCCCGAATACCTCAATTATTGGACGCCTGAGAATCCTTCGAACGATTTTCCACGCCCAAAGAAAGACGGAAAATTGTATGATTATTACGGATACATGTCGTTGAATTATATCGATGGTTCATATTTTAAAATTAAAAATGTAAACTTTGGATATACCATTCCGGCAAATATTACCAAACAAATTGGTATTAATAAATTAAGAGTTTATGCAACTGCTTCTAATTTATTTACAACATCTAAAAACCCTTTGATTCAGAATTACGATCCTGAAAGAGGTGGTAGCGAAACAATGCCATTGACAAAACAATTGGTATTTGGATTAAATTTGAATTTTTAATGCTGAAAAAAAAGAAATATTATGAGAACAAAAATAAAATCAGGTTTATTAATTTCAGCCATTTGTACAGTTATCTTCAGCTCATGTAGTCTCGAAGAATATAATCCCTCTGGCTCTACATCGGCCATTGTGTACAATACCGAAGCCGGCATGAACACCTTGGTAAATGCTGCATATTACAATTTCAGAGGTCAGTTTTATGGTCGCGAAGACGTTATGTTTTTGTGGGAAGGTGGCACCGATCTTTGGTACATGGGTGCAAAAGGAACCTATGCCGATCAGTTATTAACCTATACCGAAAAGTTGGATGCAACTACCGGTCAGATTAAAAACACCTGGCAACGTTTGTACGAAATTGTAAATTATGCCAATGCCGGCATCAACCGAATTGATGGAGTTGTTTATGCCAAAGAAAGCGATAAACTTGCAAAAGAAGGGGAACTTCGTTACATTCGTGCGTATGCCTACTGGATGATTGCCGAAGCGTACGGAGGTGCAACTTTACGTACAACAGAAACTTCAGGGGTGCCATTGACTGCACAACGGAGTCCTTTAAAAGATTTCTATGATTTAATCATTTCGGATCTTGAAAGAGCCATTGAAATATTACCGATTACACAAACTGAATACGGTCGTGCCGAAAAGAAATCAGCGATTGGTTTATTAGCCCGTACAGCTTTAACAAGAGCGTCGTACCTGGAGTATTTTGAAAATAAAAAATCTGAAGCGGATGTATATTATCAAAAAGCACTGACTGCAGCTAAAGATTTGATTGATAATCAGGCTACTTACAAATGCAGTTTGTATCCAAAATTCGAAGATGTGTTTTTACCTGCTAATAATAAAAACAATACGGAAGCTTTATGGTCGATAACGCATTCAACCAATACAGCGCTCAATCCACAATCGAGCAATCCGAACCGTTTGTTCAGATGGTATCTTGCAAAATATACCGGTTTGTGTGGAATGCCTTCGTTGGAGGTATTGGAATATGGACGCGATGGCGCAAGTAGAATGATGCCTACAAAATATCTATTGAATGTATTCAACGAAGATATCGATTCACGCTACTATGGTTCGTTCCGCGAAGAGTATAAAATACCACTTACCGCACCGAAATACAGCTGGTCGGCCACCGACATTTCACGATTTAGTAAATCGTTTGCAGCAGGTGCTGTCACTTTGCAACCGGGCGATACCGCTTTGCTTTATACCAAAAAAGTGATTGCCAACAAAGCCGATCGCAAATATGGTGTTAAAGACATTAACGATACCTATAATGCAGATGGAACGATTTCTACAAATGCCAATAACAATCCATATTATCCGGCTTTGCGCAAATTCCGCGATCCGGACAGAACTGCCGGATCGGATGCAGGAACAAAAAATGTGATTGTCATGCGATTGGCAGAAATGTACCTGATTGCGGCCGAAGCAAGTTACAAGTTGAATAAAACTTCGCCAAGTGCAGCCGACTTTGTTAACGTATTGCGTACACGTGCAGCCATAAAAACTCCGGTTGACCGTACGGCCGAAATGCAGGTAACAAATGCACAAATCAACATTAACTTTTTGTTGGATGAAAGAGCGCGCGAATTGGCCGGCGAACATCTCCGTTGGCCTGATTTGAAAAGGACAAAGCAACTTGAAAATCGCTTAGGTGCCGGAAAACAAAATCCCGACATTGTAGCCTTCAATCCTGCAAAACATTATCTTCGTCCAATTCCGCAAGCCGAATTAGATGCACTTCAAAACAAAGCAGAATATGGACAAAATCCGAATTATTAAACATTGTTGATAATTCTTATAAACATGATTGGCATTAGCAAACTTCAGGGTTTGTTAATGCCAATTTTTTATAGAAATAGTAAAGCCTTGATTCTAATCTAATTGTTATCCAAAAGTACATGATTTTTCAAAATTGTAATTTGGCAAACTCAAAAGGTAATTGTTTACTTGTATTGTTATTTTATTAGATTGATGATGTGAAAGTTATATATATTTGTTGAAAATCATTTTTTGAGAATACACCATATCAGGTGTAACTAATTGTATGATATAAATTCCGGTAATAAAATTTAAATCAGTTATTGAAATGGTGCTTGCCAAATCATACGTTTTTTGAAATATTATTTTTCCTAATAAATCAAGAATAAAAATTGCCCCGATTTTTATATTCGCTTTAATATCAATGATATTTGAAAATGAGTTTTGATGGATTTCGATTTTAGGATTTTGAGACGAAAAGGACGAATTAATTGAAGTATCATGATGAATTGTATCTGCCTCCAACAAGATGGCATCGTACATAATACCCTTATATTCATTGGCTGTACCGTAACATTTCATTTCAAGTGTATTGATTCCGCTAACCAATAAATTTTTATCAACATTACAACTTACTAAAGAATATTTCCCTCCGCTCATTGAACTTCTTCTAATGCCGCTGTCAGAACCCATATCTGTTTTTGAAACCGTTTTTCCATTTAAAATCATATCCAGATGAGGCGATGCATCACTGCCTGCAATACCTACTTTAAGTACAGGGTTTATTATTGTCGACGGGTCATCAATATAAAATCTGATTGTCCATAAACTACCTACCCGTTGGCAATAGTACCAGTTTTCAGCCGGCTTATCTGTCTCCACATCGTAGGTTAACGAATACGGACTTTCCTTCCATCGGCCGTAATTCAGCGGTAGATTTGCCAATTTATATTCACTGGACTTATGATTAGCAGTGCCTATCTGAAAAATTGTTTTCTGTTTGTCATTGGCATTCCATTCAATTGTTCCCAATGAATTTTGCCCTTTATTTACAGTTATATTATCTTTTCTTAATTCATCAATTAATTTCCCCTTTTGAGTATATGCATATAAAGTATATGTTCCGGGTCTTATATTGTCGATAACGAAATTCCCTGTTTGATCTGCTATACTCCAAAACATATAGTCGTATGGTTGTTTCTGCCAATGATCGTTTTCGCCCAACCACGCAGGTCCGCTTTTGCACAAAAGCACCATTGCACTGTCAACTTTTCCATGTCCTGCCATGTTCAATTTGCTCGACAAGGTACCCCTTTCGAGAGGATAAATCGAATCGTTAAGCCAGTTGTAAGGCCATTGAGCAATCATTTCGGATGCTTTTAATTTTCCGTCGGTAATCATCGCATCATTTGTACCCGAATTTAAATAAATAAAATGCGGGCCGAAAATTTTTCCCCAGGAGTTGTATTCGTCTTTCAATACAATATTTTCACCGCCAAAGTGTGTACTAAAAAACTGACTAAGAAGTATCGGTGTGGTATCAGTTCCATGTAATGTTAATTCTTGTGCAGTAGTTCCACTGTTGCTGTATTCGTGGCTTGCTTCTATATTCCAAACACCTCTCCCATTTCCAATTAAACCATGTAACGAATCATGGATTTTTTCAACAGCCCAGTCATATTTTGTGTATATTGTACTATCTTGTAGCAGGTAGGTTGCATCCTGTATTTCCTGAATGTTGTTCGCCAGTTTATCGGGGTGAATCATTTCTCCTTCACGCTCTTTTGTCCACGCATAATTGAAAATATCTTTGTCCACACGCAGGGCAAATCTTAGCGAATTAAGTTCTTTATCGTTTGGGCCTGCACCTGATGCAATATAGTAAACAAAAAAACCACTTTCATTCTTTCTGAAGACATAATGCATTTCTATATTGAAGTTATCCGTCGTTTTATAAAAGATATCTGCAATTTCGGTGTTGTTAATTTTAATTATAGGGGTCAGATTTGCAGGAGAATAAGAACCAACATTGTCAACATAAGTAAAATATCCAAATCCGCCGTTATTCAGAAGATTAGCTTGCCCGATAGGATTCAACGTAGTCATTCTGCCGCCAACAATTTCAGCAGTTATCATGCTGTTATTTATTGACACATTATTTCCGTTGA
>JAKLIM010000024.1 GCA_022709605.1 Bacteroidota bacterium
ATACGAGGGTAAACTCATGGCGTTTGCCACACCTATTCCCCAATCATTATTGGTTCTTCCCGAAATTTTAACCGCATTTATCAATTGCGTTTCAGAGGGATTGTAATTTATTATTTCATTATTTTTCAATGCATTATCAGCCGAAAACTTTGGGCTGGCACCAATTCTTCTTGAATAAAATATATTTCCCCGTTGAAAAAGTTCGGTGCCTTCAGTGAAAAATTGTCGTTTTTCATCGTAATAAATTTCGTAAGGCGTAAGGTTCAGATCTTTATCGTCCGATTGTATTTGTCCGAAATCGGGAATGACCATCATATCGAGTGTGAAACTTTCGGTAATTCCATATTTCAGGTCCAAACCACCTTTGTAAAGAAACTGAGATGACCCTGAATTGCTTTTAGGTTCGTAGTAAGTTGCAATATAAGGACTTAGCGAAAGTCGTACGGGAGGTTTAATATTTTTAATTCCGGTAAGTTCGCCTTCCTGATTTATAAATGAGCCAACTTTTCTGTCGATAAAATTCCACGAATTATTTGAACTGAAACGTCGGAAATTCCGAAACATATTTAATCCCCATGCATTTACCTGATTTTTTGGAAAACGTAAAGCTGAATAAGGGATGCGCATTTCTACAATCCAGCCTTTATCTGTTATCCGCGTTTTACTTTCCCACACTGCATCCCAACTGCCATCTTCAACATCACCATCGCTGGTTTTCGAGGCTTTAATATCAACTTGTACGCCGGCTGGAGTTATAAAAAAACCGAATGCCAATTGTCCCTGATTATATGGATCGAAATAAACTCCGAAATAATCGGACATGCCTATGTTGTCACGTTCGGACAAGAAATTAAATATGCTGTCTTTTTTGTCGTAAAGCATAGCTCCAACATAAATGGCATTATTGTCATAAAAAAAATATACTTCGGAAGGCTCGAATGAAGGTTTGCCATTAAAAGGTTGAATTTGCATAAAATCCTTTGCTGGTTGGGCTGTAGCGTAAATATTTTCATTCAGATTTGCATCAATGGAAATCGGAGTGTTGATATAAATTGCTTCAATGCTTTTTTTTGTCTGTGAATATATTATTAAGGTTAAAAAAGACAATATTGTAATAAAAATAGATTTCATTAATTATGTAGTTATGGGTTGATTCTGATGAAAACGATTTTGCATGAAAAAGCGCATAAAAGTAACTAAAAAATGACATTTTTTCATTAAAAGAATCAAATTTTTGTTTGTAAAATTTGAAATAATCAAACATATTTAATTCTAATCAATTCAAATTGCTTGAAAAAACTATTCAAATCAAAATAGATTTAATTTTAACTAAAAACAAAACCACATTTCACTGATACTAAAATTTCTTTGTATCTTTGAAGGCTTTTTAAGTATAGGTTTAAAATCAATCCAATAACCCATTATTTTTCATCAATGAAAAAATTCAGATTGCTTAACAACATCTTCGGTTGGGTGGCTTTTGCTATTGCAGCCACAACGTATTTAATAACAATGGAGCCTACAGCCAGTTTCTGGGACTGCGGTGAGTTTATTTCAACCGCTTATAAATTAGATGTAGGTCATCCACCCGGAGCCCCGTTTTTTATGCTAATGGGTCGATTCTTTTCTCTCTTTGCTTCAGATCCATCGGAGGTTGCAGTATTAATTAACTCAATTTCAGCATTATCGAGTGCTTTTACCATTCTGTTCCTTTTCTGGACCATAACTCATTTGGCTCGTAAGGTAATTACTAAATCAGAAGAAGATTATTCGCTTGCTACTATCATTGGTATTTTAGGTGCCGGTATGGTTGGTGCATTGGCATATACTTTTTCCGATACTTTTTGGTTTTCGGCTGTCGAAGGTGAAGTATATGCTTCGTCGTCGCTTTTTACTGCGGTGGTTTTCTGGGCCATACTTAAATGGGAAGATGTTGCCCATAGAGCCGGTTCTGATCGTTGGCTGATTCTGATTGCCTATTTGATGGGGCTTTCCATAGGTATTCACTTGTTGAACCTGTTGGCAATACCGGCAATTGTATTGGTTTATTATTTCAGAAATTATAAAGTATCGGGCAAAGGTGTATTTCTAGCCATGCTTACTGCCGGTGTAATTCTTGGTGTTGTACTATACGGTATAATTCCCGGAGTTGTAGAGGTGGCTTCGTGGTTCGAATTATTTTTCGTAAACACACTCGGACTATCATTTAACAGTGGCCTTTTTATATATATTATTTTAGTTTTGGCGGCGCTTTCGTGGTCCATTTTCGAATCGAATATCGCTAAAAGTTACAACCGCATGGCGTTATCTTTTATAATAGCCTTTACGTTGGTTGGAATTCCATTTTTCGGGTCGCATATCGTCATCGGTATTTTAATCATTATTGCAATGGCGCTATTCTTTTACTTCAAAAAAGGATTAATAAATTCGCGCTGGCTCAATACAGCCATGCTTATGATTACGGTGGTTTTAATTGGTTATTCAACTTATGCAGTGATTGTTATACGATCGGCTGCCAATCCTCCGATGGATCAGAACTCGCCCGATAATGTATTTGCTTTGAAATATTACCTCAATCGTGAACAATATGGTGATCGTCCGTTGATTTATGGTCCTGTATATAATGCTCCCGTACAGTTACGTGTAGAAGGTAATATGTGTGTGCCGGAAGAAGAAAAGGGTGCAGCTCAATACATTCCGGCTCCAAAAAATTCTCCTAATGACAAGGATAAATATCTGCTTTCGGGGTATAAAATGGATTACAAAATGGATGACCGTTTTAATATGTTCTTTCCACGAATGTACAGTACAACTCCTTCGCACGTCGAAGCATATAAAATGTGGGCTGATGTTCAGGGAACTCCTGTAACCTTTGATTATTGTGGTCAACAGAAAACAGAGATAAAGCCTACTTTTGGCGAAAATCTTAAATTTTTCTTTTCGTACCAGGTCAATTTCATGTACTTGCGTTATTTTTTATGGAATTTCAGTGGTCGGCAAAACGACATGCAGGGAAATGGTGAAATTGATCGCGGAAACTGGATTACAGGCTTTTCATTTATCGATAAATACCTTGTAGGAGATCAGAAAAATCTGCCTTCGGAATTGTCAGAAAATAAAGGAATGAACAAATATTATATGTTGCCTTTGTTGTTGGGAATCATCGGTATGTTATTTTTAATATATGGTGAAAAAGAGGGAAAACACACCTTCTGGATTACCTTATTGCTGTTTATTCTTACAGGTCTTGCTATTGTAATCTATTTGAATCAAACTCCTTATCAGCCACGCGAAAGGGATTACGCGTATGCAGGTTCATTCTATGCTTTCAGCATCTGGATTGGGTTAGGCGTGCTGGGAATTATAAAGTTTGTACAAAAATATTTGCCTAAAACAGCAGCGGCCATTTTGGTTACTTTAGTTACACTCAGTGTTCCGGCCATGATGGGTATGCAAAACTGGGACGATCACGATCGTAGCAATCGGTTTGCAGCCAGAGATTTTGGAAGCAATTATCTTATATCGTGTAAACCAAACGCAATTATCTTTTCGAACGGGGATAATGATACTTTCCCTTTGTGGTACAATCAGGAAGTAGAAGGCAACCGAACTGATGTACGCGTTTGTAATCTCAGTTATTTGCAAACCGACTGGTACATCGATCAAATGAAGCGTGGAGCATACAAATCAGCACCTCTGCCAATTTCGTGGAAACAAAAAGATTATATGTCAGGCAAAAATGAAGTGCTTTGGGTCGAAGATGCTTATCAGAAACCACTTGATATGAATATGGCATTTGATTTTATATTGTCAGACGATCCGGCAACAAAAAATAATAATGAATCATTTATACCGGCTAAAGAACTGTATTTGCCCGTTGATGCTCAGCAAGTTGTTAAAACAGGATCTGTATCAGCTGACAGAATTGCAGAAATTGTTCCTCAAATTGATGTAACATTAAACAGAAGACTCACCAAAAGTGAAATAATGATTCTGGAAATGATAAGAACAAATAAATGGGAACGTCCGATGTACTTTGCAGTGACAGTGGGTGACGATTATTATCTGGGAATGGGCGATCATTTTGAACTCACAGGAATGGCTTATCAGATATTGCCTGTAGGTGCTAAAGGTGCAGGACCTCAGGTGAATACCAAAGAAATGTACGAAAACATGTTGACTAAATTCCGTTACGGTAACATAGCTGACCCAAAAGTATATCTCGATGAAAATACAATGCGTATGTGTAGAACCCATCGAATGATGTTCTCGCAATTAGTGGCAGCGTTGTACAATGAGGGTGATTCGGCACGTGCTTTGAAAGCGCTTGATTTTTCTGAAAAAATGATTCCGGGTGCAACTGTTCGTCATGATTATGTTTCAACTCAACTGGCTGAATATTACTACAAACTTGGTGAAAGCCAAAAAGGGGACAAAATAATGGATGCTGTAGCCAATGATTGTATCGAAAATCTTGAGTGGTACAACAGTTTAACAGCAGTACAACGGAATAGTGTGAAAAACCGTATTGGTCATAACATGGCAGTGTTGAATCAGGTTTTACGTATTTGCGATCAGGAAAAGCAAAAAACTATCCTCGACAAATACATGCCATTTTACATGCGATATACCAACAATTCGGAAATAAAATGAACATCCAATTTCCGCGGATATTGAGAATATTTTACGGAAATTTTATTTGGCGCAAAAACCCATCGTCGAAAATGATTTACCTCACGTTCGACGATGGGCCGGTGCCTGAAGTAACACCTTTTGTGCTCGATATTCTCGATAAATACAGTTGGAAAGCTACGTTTTTTTGCGTGGGCGAAAATGTTCAAAAAAATCCGGAACTATACGCTGAAATACTCAAAAGGGGTCATAAAACTGCTAATCACAGTTTTAATCATTTGAAAGGTTTTAATTTTTCAACCAATGAATATATTGCCAATGTAAAAAAGGCAGCAGAATATATCGACAGTAAATTGTTCAGACCGCCTTATGGAAAAATTACCCGAAAGCAAGCCGATATATTAAAAAAAGACTATGAGATTATCATGTGGGATGTGATTACCCACGATTATAATAAAAGTTTAACACCCGAAAAGGTTTTTAAAAATGTGAAAAATAATTTGAGAAATGGATCAATTGTCGTTTTTCACGATTCAATAAAAGCAAAAGAAAATGTTCTTAGCGTTTTGCCCCGGGCCATCGAGTTTTGGGAGAGTAAAGGGTTTGGATTCGGGCTTTTATAAAGATATCAAATATTTAGAATGAATCAGGAACGACTGCGTGAATTAATTGCCGAAGGTGAAAAGAGTAATGTGGAATTCAAGAAATGTACCACAGAACTATCTGCATCCGTTTTTGAAACTATATGTGCATTTTTAAACAGGGAAGGAGGTCACTTAATAATTGGAGTTGCAGATGATAAAAATATTGTTGGTGTAAATAAATCCGTTATTGAAAATATTATTCATAATTTGCATAGTCAGTTGAATAATATTCAAGTGTTTAATCCGACAATTTATTTAACTGTAAATCAATTCGATATAGAAGGGAAATTGGTTTTGTATATAAATGTACCAGAAAGCGCACAAGTACACCGATATAAAAATAAGGTTTTCGATAGATTAGGCAGTGCTGATAACGATATTAGCTTTAATTATCAGTTAATTGATAATTTGCATTCGAAAAAGAGAAAGGATTCTTCTGAGAATGAAGTTTTACCTTATATTACTCTTGAAGATTTTGATGCAAGCACGTTTCATAAAATGCGTCAACATATTGCTATTTACAATCCGGCACATCAATGGTTAGAGCAATCAAATGAAGAAATGCTTAAGTCTGCTGGTTTTTGGAGAAAAGACCCACTGACTAATCGTGAAGGTTTTGTATTGGCTGCTGTTTTGCTATTTGGAAAAGAACAAACTATACTGTCTTGTTGTCCTTACTATCGTACAGATGCTATTTATCGAAATTTAAATTATCAACGATTTCTTAAGCCGAATTCAAACGAACCGGACATCCGTTATGATGATAGAGATTTGATTTGTGAAAATCTGATTTTGGCTTACACTCGGTTAATGAATTTTGTTCAACGAAACTTACCCGATAAATTTAGTTTAGATGAACAAAATTTGAATCGCATTGATCTTAGGAATATCATTTTTAGGGAAATAGTAGCGAATTTACTTGTTCATAGAGAATTCACCAATAGTTTTCCGGCCAAATTTCTGATTTTTTCGGATAGAGTAATTACTGAAAATTGGAGCAAGCAAGTGCAGGATAGAGATTTAACTTTAGATAATTGGGATGCACATACAAAAAATCCTTTGATTACTAAGGTCTTTCGTGAAATGAAGTGGGTAGAGGAATTGGGCTCAGGTCGGAAAAATATTAAAAAATATGGTCATCTGTATTTTGACGGTTCGGAAATTTTAATTGATAACGGTGATAAATTTATATTTTCAATAACTTATAAAGGGTTTACCCCGCATGATACCCCGCATGATACCCCGCATGATAACAAGATGGTTGATAATATTTTAAATGTTTTAAGAGGGGAAATGTCAAGAGATGAATTAATGACTTCTTTATCGTTGAATGATAGAGAATATTTTAGAAAGTTTTATCTTAAACCGGCTATAGAATTAGGTTTAATCGAAATGACAATTCCTGATAAACCAAAAAGTCATTATCAAAAATATCGAAGAGTTAAAGTAAACAAGCTATGAAAGAATCCATTTTACATTATATCTGGCAACATAAATTGTTTACACCACATTCGTTGCAAACTACCGAAGGAGAAAAGGTTGAAATAATTGATGTAGGCAAAATAAACACCGATGCCGGTCCCGATTTTTTTAATGCAAAAATCAAAATCGGCGAAACGCTGTGGGCAGGAAATGTCGAAATCCATACGCGGGCGAGCGATTGGAAAAATCATAATCACCAAGCAGATCAGGCTTATAACAGTGTGATTCTTCATGTGGTGAAAAAAGCTGATATGGATATATTCAGACTTGATGGAGAAAAAATTCCTCAAATCGAACTAATTTATCCGCAACATATTGAAGAAAATTATGAAAAGCTGATTGCTGAGCAAAAGTGGATTCCGTGTGCCGAAAAAATCGGAAATGTACCGGCTATATTTATTCAAAGCTGGAAAACGACTTTACTTACTGAGCGATTGGAACAAAAAATGAATGCCATCAGCCAATTGTTAGACAATAACAATCAGCATTGGGAAGAAGCATTTTACATAACTCTGGCACGAAGTTTTGGGTTCGGCACCAACAGTCAGGCTTTCGAGGCATTGGCAAAATCGCTCCCACTTTCGGCGCTGGGCAAACATAAAAATAACATACTTCAGATTGAAGCATTGCTTTTCGGACAGGCTGGTTTGCTGACTGAACAAATGTCAGACGAATACAGCTTTCAGTTGAAAAAAGAATTCGATTTTCTGAAAGCAAAATTTAACCTTCAGCCTCTGAAACCCGAACAGTGGAAATTATTACGGTTGCGACCCGATAATTTTCCGCACATCCGAATTGCTCAGTTTGCAGGGTTGATTCACGGTTCTTCGAAATTGTTTTCGCGAATTGTAGAGCAACCGGAAATTAAATATTTAAATGAATTGTTCACTTGCGAAACTTCAGATTACTGGAAAACACATTATTTATTCGGTCACGAAAGTACGCAGAGAACAAAGAAATTTGGTAAAACATCAATAAACAGTATATTAATTAATACCGTCATACCGTTTCTGTTTTGTTATGCTTCTCAAAAAGGCATGCAGGAATTGAAAGACAAAGCATTGCAATTGCTCGAATCGTTACAGGCTGAACAAAATGCAGTTATTACCGGTTGGAAAAGCGTTGGACTACAGGCCGAAAACGCGTTTGATTCGCAGGCTTTGCTGCAATTGAAAAAATATTATTGCGACGATAAAAAATGTTTGCGTTGTCGTATCGGACATAAGGTGTTAACATTTTAGACGCCGTTTTTCTTAAGATTAAAAATACAATACCTATTTGCAAAAGATATTATACACTCAATGAAGAAAATACTTACCGCTCTCGTTATCATATTAATAGGCTTTATTGTGTACTCGTGTGCCAATAAAGCTCAGGGTCCAACCGGTGGCCCTAAAGATGAAATTCCACCTAAAGTTTTGAAATCAGCACCTTTAAATGGTGCGCTGAATTTTAAGAAAAAGGAAATAAATATTTTATTTGATGAAAATATTTCAGTAGTTAAAGCTACCGAAAACGTATTTATTTCGCCCCCGCAATTGAAACAACCGGATGTAAAAGGCAATGGAAAAGTAGTTTCGGTGACGTTTTTGGAAGATTTGGTGGACAGTACAACTTATACCATTAATTTTGGAGATGCCATAGTTGATTTGAATGAGAACAATCCGGTGAAAGATTATCGGTTTTCGTTTTCGACCGGCGACGAGATTGATACCCTGCAAATTTCGGGAACATTGATAAATGCAGAAGATTTGAATCCGGTTTCGGGTGTAATTGTGGGTATTTACCGCGAGGAAGAAGATACAGTATTTAGTGTTAAGCCCTTTTTGCGAATCGGAAAAACAAACGATGCGGGTCGTTTTACAATCGATAATGTAAAAGCCGGAAAGTATAAAGTTTTTGCGTTGGGCGATATGAATCAGGATTATTATTATCAGTCGGGCGAAAATCTGGCCATGCTCGATTCGATGGTTACACCTACTTTTCGCATCGAAGAAATGAAAGATACCATATGGAAAGATTCAACCGAAATTGATAGCATTCGAACGTTTATGGGTACCCATTATTTGCCCGACAATATTGTGCTTCGTTATTTTAAAGAAAGTAAAAAACGGCAGTCGCTGGTGAAAAACGAACGTAAAAATCCACAGTCACTATCACTGTTTTTCAATATTCCGCTTGCAAAATTACCTGAAATTAAACCCTTGAATTTTGATTGGAAAGGAAAATATATTTTACAAAAAAACAATACGCTCGACAGTTTAACGTATTGGATTACAGACTCAACTCTTTATTTGCAAGATACTCTGGAAATGGCTGTTACGTATCAGATAAGCGATTTGAAGTCGCCACTTGTAACTAAGACAGATACCATAAGTGGAATTGTAAAAAAAGCAAAAGTAAATCCGAAAGCTAAACAAACCGCTGCAGCTAAAACAGATCCAGAAGCAAATAAGTATAAATTCACTTCGAACCTTGCTGCATCGTTTGATGTTTACCGATCGATCAATTTATTGTTCGAAGCTCCCCTGGAAACCTATGATTTAGCGAAAATTAAATTGTCACACAAAGTTGATTCGGTGCTGAAACCCCTCCAGTTTAAGTGGAAGCAAACCGATTCGACCATGATGGCTTACGCGATTGAATATAAGTGGGAGCCGGAAGAAACGTATGACCTGACCATTGACTCAGCAACGTTTCTCAGCATTTATAAAAAAAGCAGCGATAAATTTACCAATCAGTTTAAAATCCGTTCGTTGGATGAATATTCAAGCATGAAGATTCTGCTGGCTAATTTCGATTCCACTGCCATAATTCAGGTTTTGGATGCTAAAGAAGTAATTCAACAAAGCAAACCGGCAGTTAAAAAAGGGACAAAATTCGAATACCTTAAACCCGGTGATTATTTTTTGCGATTATATCTCGATAAAAACCAAAACGGTAAATGGGATTCGGGCGATTTCTTAACCTTATTGCAGCCCGAGGAAGTTTTCTATTATTCAAAAAAACTTTCCCTACGTGCTAATTGGGAGTTTGAAGAAACTTTGGACTTCAGATCAACGCCTGTTCTTGATCAAAAACCATTGGAGTTAAGAAAAGAAACCGGTAAAAAGAAGGGGAATTAAAGAAGGAAATTTCAAAATCATTAAATATTTATCTTTAATTTGAAAACCATACCCAAAATTGTTTATCGCTGTCTTGTTTTAAAAATCCAAACATTATAATCAATTCAAATATTATAAATATAAAAATTGCAATTAAAAATCTATTTTTCATTGTCACAGTGTTTTTTTATAATTGTCACTAACTACCGAAACTTAGTCAATCAGTGAACAATCCAAATAGCGATTGGGTTGCTTAATGCTCATCAACTAGCCCAAACCTTTAGTCATGTGTTTTGGGTTTTTAATTCTGTTTCTTGATTATTTTATGTGTTTCGGTTATGTTTGTTTCACTTTTCAGTCTCAGTACATAAATTCCAGTTTCTAAAGAGCTGAGATTAAGTCGATTTTCATTTTTCGATAATTTCCCATTCTTAATTCTAATGCCTGATATGTTGACTAAATCGTAATTGACCTTGTCGGTATCAATATTATTTATCATTATTTCATTCTGAAAAGGATTTGGTGATATTAATATTTTGTCGCCGTTGGTCATAGCACTCATGTTATCTATAAGTTGTGGAATGCCATATCTATTGACGTTACTAAAAATTGTTTCATGTTTCTTTAATGTGTCCATTAGTATTTCAACATTACAATCACACACCATTCTATATACTTTTTGGAGTAAGGGAGTTTGTGCTGTCGGGAATTCTTGTTCCAGTAAATAAACCTTAAAATCACTAAAGATTTTGTTTGAAATCATGTTGTTTGACACAATTAAACTGTCTCCCTGAGTATGGAAGGTTCTCGTATTTGTGTCTTCAATTACTATTTGAAGTGAATCTTCATAATAGCTTAATTGTCCTTTTGCTTGAAACGACATTACAATTACAAATAATAAAAGGAATGTTTTTAATTTTTTCATGATTGATGTTTTTTATTATCATTACCGCTAACTACCGAAAATAATCGCATTTGTCCGTCATTTGCCGGACAAAATGAATCTGTGAATAGACACAATAGCGATTGGGGATAAGCCAGCCAATTTGCCTTAAAGTGTGCCAGTGGTTCAATATTTGAATTTCATTCAACATTTTGTTTGGAGTCAATTCTTCACTCTAATTGTATCATATAATATTGTAAATGGAGTTTTGTTTGATTGAAAATAATATTCTCCGGCTTCACTAAAAATCAAATTAAATGTAGTGACTTTTCCGACCAACACATCTGGACAAACTATATTTCCATTATTAAAACCCGTTGCAGTAATTTGATAATGATTAGCTTGACTTTTTGTTAAGTTAATTTGCAAATTACTCCAACAACCGTTTGGTGCGTAAGCACGTACCTGAATTGGGATTGATACTCCAATGTTGGCAGATGTAGGAATTACAACTTCGGATACGATTACAGGCTCGAATTGCCCTTTTTCTTCCTCCTTTGAACATCCTAATAGAAGAAAAACAATAAGAATTAAATTTATGTACTTCATAAAAGATGATTTTTTAATATTTTGATAAATAGTCATATAGTGCCTTTGTTTGTAGATATTTTGGTTTCTTTTAGTTGCTCTTCAGTTGACTGTGAAGCAAATCCTGTCTCGAAATGCAATTTCTTCTTCTTACAAAATGTACTTTCTAATTAAAAGTGAATGATCTTAGGCAGTTATCCGATTTGTCAACTGTGGTTTTTATGCCGGGTCGTTCCCCCCGCTGCCGTGCGATTGTATCGTGTAGCAAATCTAAATTCCAATTAACTTTCCCCACGCGATACAATCGCGCGGGAGCTGTGGTTTATCAAACCCCGGCAGCCTGATTGAAACCTGCCGGGGTTATCATATGTTGCGAACTATGAGGCCGGTGTTTCGGTTTTAGGTTCGGATGGCACGGTCGCATTGGGATTTTCAGCATATACCCGTTTGAGCAGGTGACTTTTTGTGTATTCTCTGAGTTTTACGTTGTCGACTCCTCGATACATGGCGCGTCCTGCATTGGCAATGGTGCTAATGGTGTCCCACATTTCGTTGAAAACTGTCACGTTGTCGGTGGCTGTGCGGCTACGTTCGTTTTTCTTTGAGTTGTGATTTTCATTCAAATCATCAATTTCATTGATCAATGCTTCTAAAGCAAGTATGGCTTCGGGTTTCAATCCCCAAATTTGTAAAGCCGCAGCATTGCGTTTCACATGGCTTATCAGCGTGTGTCCCTGCAAAATAACCCGCTCTACATCGTTAAGGGTTATGGCGACACGAATGGTTCTTAATCCAAAGTCACTTTCCTGAATGTCGAGTGTTCCGTGGGCAAGTTTTATATACCCTTCGGTCAGATTCAATGCTAACCTTAGTTTTCGCAAAGTTGCATCAAGATTTACTTTTACCATCTTCTGATGTTTCAGCACATCGCCCGATTTGATAATTTCATAACATTCCATCTGCTTTTCACGTGCTTTGGTCACATAAACATCATTAAACACTGTTGAATACTTGTTAAAGTCATCTTTGTCTCTATCCAAACTTGTAAGTACAAACCCGGCTATTACGGGTACATCTTCCATTTTACAATTGAATTTCTTTTTTTTCATAAATAAAGGATTTCTTTTTTAAATTAAACTTTTTTTTAATTGCAGAGCATAAGCTCTTTTTATCTTAACATAATGTCAAACATAACCGCCCCAAGCCCCTAAAGGGGATGTGAGATTAGTATTATCACTTAATTTTATCCCTCACGCATTAAGTAACTGCGTCTTAACATCCCCTTTAGGGGCTTGGGGCAGGTATCTTGTTTTACTTTCGTCAAACATATTTACCATAACCGCTTTAGAAACTGCGTCTTAACATCCCCTTTAGTTCCGATAGCTATCGGAATGGGGCAGAGTTTTTTTTATTACCATTGTCACTTATTTTTACCACTACCACCCCAGAAACTGCGTTTTAACATCCCCTCCCGATAGTTATCGGGACGGGAAGTTCCGATAGCTATCGGAATGGGGCGGAGTTTCTCAATTTTATGTATCAGTATTTCAATCACTTGTATCGGTATATCAATCACTTTTATCAGTATAGCAACCACTTGTATCAGTATATCAATCACTTGTATCAGTATAGCAATCACTTGTATCTGTTTATCAATCACTTGTATCAGTATATCAATCACTTGTATCAGTATTTCAATCACTTTTGTCGGTATATCAATCACTTGTATCGGTATATCAATCACTTGTATCGGTATATCAATCACTTGTATCGGTATATCAATCACTTGTATCTGTATATCAGAATTTCAATGAATTTTTTACCTTCCAATGATTCGAAAACGAGTAGTGTAAAGTTGTGAAATGAATCCACATCAATAGATTTAAATAATATTGCTGCGTAGAATTTTCTTAATTTTCAAATTTTTCAAATTTTTCAATTTTTCAAATCTTTAATTACATTACTTTAGAGAAAAAATGAAAATATCAGAATATCAACTTGATAAAGGGTAGAACTGAATGCGGAAGAAAAGTGATTTACTCGTATGGCAGTTAGGTTCATACAGATTATTTTAAGTCAAGTATTAGATAAATATCAGTTCCCAAAAATACATAATATTTTGATAAATGTTTCTTTTTAAGAATATTTTTTAGGGTCGGATTTAAAAATAATTATTTTAAGGGATAGTCCTGCACAATTTTGGTTTGTTTGTGCAAATAAAATATAAATAATCAGTTGAACTTTGTAAAAATATTTCCTTATAGTGCATTATTACAGTATATTAGAATTTTAACATTAAAATATTATTGATTTTCCAATCAAGAATTTTTGTAATAATACTAAATAATATGTACTTTTGTGCCAAATTGCAATGTCGACATTACAAAATGGGCCAAAAAATTGAACATACGGGATTTATAACTCACATCAGCGAAAAAATCATACAGGTTTCGATCATTCAGAAATCAGCCTGCAGCGATTGCCACGCAAAAGGTGTTTGTACTTCGGCCGATATGTCCGATAAAGTTATTGAGGTGAAACGCACCGACAATAATTTCAAAATCGGCGATCAGGTAAAGTTGATCGGACAAACTTCGATGGGACTCTTAGCAGTTTTACTTGCCTTTGTTATTCCCTTTTTACTTATCTTACTCAGTTTATTTATTTTAGGAAATTATACTGATAACGAAGCACTCTCGGGTACTCTTTCGTTGTCGGTATTGATTCCGTACTATATAATTTTGTCGCTTTTCAATAAAAAACTAAAAAACAAATTTCAGTTTTTTATCGAAAAAGAATAAGCACATCAATGGTGCTTTGATAACCGGTTAAAAACTGTATTCAATTTATAATTTCACGTCAATGAATTTAATCCTTATTTCATTACTAACCCTTGGGATTGTTGGTGCAATCTCGGCAGTTATATTATTTTTTGTTGCTAAAAAATTTCACGTCTACGAAGATACCCGTATCAACGATGTTGAAGCTGCATTGCCTGCTGCCAACTGCGGTGGTTGCGGTTTTCCCGGTTGCAGAGGTTTTGCCAATGCCTGTGTAAAAGCCGAAACATTCGACGGTTTATTTTGCCCGGTGGGTGGTAACGATACCATGCAAAAAGTGGCTGATATACTGGGTCGTACGGCCATTGTTGCAGCACCAACTGTTGCTGTTGTGCGATGCGGTGGTACCTGCGATCACCGTCCGCGCATGAATGATTATGATGGCGTTAAACACTGTTTCATTGCACACAATTTATACAGCGGCGAAACCGGTTGCTCGTTTGGTTGCCTTGGGTTGGGCGACTGCGAAGTGTCGTGCGAGTTTGATGCCATACATGTAAATCCGGTGACTAAACTTCCCGAAGTGGACGAAGATAAATGTACTTCGTGTGGTGCCTGCGTTAAGGCTTGTCCGAAATTACTGATCGAACTGCGTAAAAAAGGACCAAAATCGCGCCGTATTTATGTGAGTTGTCGCAACGAGGACAAAGGTCACATTGCCCGTAAATCGTGCGATGTGAGTTGTATTGCCTGTGGAAAATGCGAGAAAGTTTGTCCACATGAAGCCATTACAATTACCAATAATCTGGCATTTATCCACGATGATAAATGTAAACTTTGCCGCAAATGTGTGGAAGTTTGTCCAACCAATGCAATCGTGGAGTTAAATTTTCCACCACGCAAAGTAAAGGAACCCCTAACCCCTGAAGGGGCTTAAAGACCAAGTTTCTGAAAAAGAAATTGGGAATTAGAAATTAGAAAATAGAAAATTATAATATAAATAATATAACCAATACTAACTTAATTCCCCTTTAGGGGACAGGGGTGATTATAATATGAAAACTTTCAGAATGGGTGGTATTCACCCCAAAGAAAATAAATTATCCGCCGGTAAAAAGATACAAATCGCTGAACTACCCAAACAGGTTGTTATTCCTTTGTCGCATTACATTGGTTCGCCCAGCGAAGCCGTGGTTAAAAAAGGCGATATGGTAAAAGTGGGCCAGTTGATTGGTAAAGCCAACGGTTTTATATCGGCCAATGTGCATTCTTCAGTTTCGGGTAAAGTGGCCAAAATTGATGTGCAACTCGATGCATCTGGTTACAAGCGTCCTGCTGTTTTCATTGATGTTGAGGGTGATGAGTGGCTCGAAACAATCGACCGCAGCCTCGAAATAAAACAGGAATGTAATCTTACCAAAGAAGAAATAGTTAATAAAATAAAGGAAGCAGGTATTGTTGGTCTCGGTGGAGCCACTTTCCCTGCGCATGTAAAGTTATCGCCACCTCCCGGAAAAAAAGCTGAATTACTTATTATAAATGCAGTAGAATGTGAGTCGTATCTTACCTGCGATCATCAGTTGATGCTCGAAAAAGGCGAAGAAATTCTGGTGGGCGTATCAATATTAATGAAGGCGCTTGATGTAAATCGTGCTGTAGTTGGTATCGAAAACAATAAGAAGGATGCCATTGCGCATTTAACCGGTTTGGCTAAATCGTACAAAGGAATTGAAATTGCACCGTTGAAAGTACGTTATCCGCAGGGTGGCGAGAAACAGTTGATTGATGCAATTATTCGCCGACAAGTACCGAGTGGTAAAATCCCCATTGAAGTTGGAGCAGTTGTTCAAAATGTAGGGACTACTTTCGCGGTATACGAAGCGGTCCAAAAAAACAAACCGATGATTGAACGCGTATTGACTGTAACAGGTAAAAATGCTCCCAATCCGGGCAATTATCTGGTTCGCCTCGGTGTTTATTTATCTACTGTGGTCGATACAGCAGGTGGAGTGCCCGAAGGAACCGGTAAAATTGTAGGTGGAGGACCAATGATGGGTCGCTCGCTGATGAATTTGAACGTACCTATGGCTAAAGGTAGTTCGGGTGTATTGTTTATAAAAGAAGAAGAATCGATACGTAAACCAATAAAAAATTGCATTCGTTGTACCAAGTGCGTTTCGGTTTGCCCAATGGGATTAGAGCCATTTTTACTGATGACACAGAGCGAACGCAATATGTGGCCCGAAATGGAAACCAATAGAGTAATGGATTGTATAGAATGTGGAAGTTGCAGCTATACCTGTCCTTCCAATCGTCCCTTACTCGATTATATTCGTTACGGAAAAACCACAGTGGGTGGCATATTAAGAAATAGAAAATAGTAATTAGTAAAATAGTGAAATAGAAAATAGTAAAATAGAAAGCAGTTATTAATCACGTGAGCAAAATAACTTTCAAACTTTACAAACTTTCAAACTCTTCAAACTACATATCACGATAAAATTGTAAATCGTAAATAAAAAAATTGTAAATAACAATTATGGATAAACTAATTATATCGCCTGCACCGCATATTCACAGTGGCGATTCGGTTTCGAAAAATATGACAGGCGTAATAGTAGCGCTCGTGCCGGCTTTGTTGGTTGGGTTTTATTATTTCGGACTTGGCTCATTAATCGTTACGGCTACCGCAATTATTTCGTGTATCATTTTCGAATACCTAATTCAACGATTTATGTTGAAAGGCGAAAACTCGGTAATGGATGGATCGGCCGCACTTACGGGTTTACTGTTGGCCATGAATCTTCCATCGAATATTCCGGTTTGGATGGTCATTATCGGTTCGTTGGTTGCCATAGGCATTGCCAAAATGAGCTTTGGTGGTCTGGGAAACAATCCGTTTAATCCGGCATTGGTAGGACGTGTATTTTTGCTCATTTCATTTCCGGTAGCAATGACCACCTGGCCTAAACCTGTACCATTTAATCCTTCTTATCTCGATGCCGTAACTGCTGCCACACCGTTGGAAATGATTAAAGGTCATTTTGGTGAAATGCCGGGACTAAAAGATTTATTTTTAGGTAATATGGGAGGTTCTCTGGGCGAAATATCTGCATTGGCATTACTCATTGGGTTAGTTTATTTACTTGTAAAAAAGATAATTTCGTGGCATATTCCGGTTAGCATTTTAGTTACAGTATTTATATTTTCCGGAATAATGCATTTGGCAAATCCAGAAGTTTATGCTGCACCTTTAGTTCATTTATTTACCGGTGGTTTAATGCTTGGTGCAATATTCATGGCAACCGATTATGTAACTTCACCCATGAATCCACGTGGTATGTTGATTTACGGTGTCGGTATTGGAATAATAACCGTTGTCATTCGCGCTTTCGGTGCTTATCCCGAAGGTGTATCATTTGCTATTCTGATCATGAATGGATTTACACCATTGATTAATACATACATTAAACCAAAACGTTTTGGCGAAAAAATAAAATAGTAAGTAGTAAAATAGTAGGTAGTAAAATAGTAAGTAGTAAAATAGTAGGTAGTAAAATAGTAGGTAGTAAAATAGTAGGTAGTTATTAATCAATTGAGAGCAATAACTTTCAAACTTTCAAACTTTCAAACTCTCAAATTTACAAACTTTTAAACTCTCAAATTTACAAACTTTTAAACTCTCAAATTTACAAACTTTCAAACTCTCAAAATTACAAACTTTTAAACTCCTTAAAATAACAAACTTTCAAACTAAATAATGGCACAGTTAGAATCAAGTTTTAAAAATATGGTACTGGTACTTACCGGTATAGCTTTATTTGCGGCTGCAACTCTTTCTTCGGTATATACATTTACCAAAGAGCCCATAGCTGCATCGAAAAAGGCAAAGCAACAAAATGCAATCAAAGAAGTTCTACCGTCATTCGATCATCTCGATGCAAATCCGATCGAAGAGACAGAGGGTGTGGAAACTACTAAGATTTTTAAGGCGTACGACAAAGCGAATAATTTTGTGGGTGCGGCTGTCGAAGCAACTTCTAACAATGGTTTTAGTGGTAAAATTGTGATCATGGTTGGTTTCGATAAAAAAGGCAGTGTGGTCAATTATTCAGTACTTGATCAAAAAGAAACACCCGGATTGGGAACTAAAATGGTCGATTGGTTTAAGACTAAAAAAGGGAATCAAAGTATAATTGGAAAAGACATGCAAACAGCCAATATGACTGTGAGTAAAGATGGTGGCGAAGTGGATGCCATTTCGGGTGCAACCATTAGTTCCAGGGCTTTTTTATTTGCTGTACGCAATGCTTATTTTGCTTACGATAAACAAAACCAGAATAACAATCCTGATTCAGAAAGTAGTGCAACATCTGTTGAGAAAAATGATACAACCAAAATAACGAAAGGACAAAACAATGAGTAAAAATGCTAATCTGAAAGTCTTCCTGAACGGTTTCGTTAAAGAAAATCCGATTCTTGTTCTTATTCTTGGGACATGTCCCACACTTGCTACAACTTCCTCGGCCATGAATGGATTGAGCATGGGACTGGCAACTACTTTTGTGCTTTTCGGATCAAACGTTGTGATT
>JAKLIM010000240.1 GCA_022709605.1 Bacteroidota bacterium
ATAGTGGTAACCATAGCCTGATACATCCCAACTGATAAATCGCTTAACTGAATGGTGCCGGTATTATTCAACGACATTTTGTAGAAAGTTGTTACCATCCCTGTCACTGTTCCGAGAAATCCTAACATCGGAGCACCACCCGAAATGGATGCTACAATGACCAAACCCTTTTCGAGGTTAGCAATTTCAAGATTTCCGATATTTTCGATAGCAACCAACACATCACTCATCGGACGACCTAAACGACTGATCCCTTTTTCGACCATACGCGATGTAGGCGTATTTGCATCACGGCAAAGTTTTACTGCGGCATCAATTTTTCCATCGTAAATAAAGTCTTTTATCCTGTTCATAAATGAATTATCTTCTTTCATTGCTTGTTTCAATGTTATTAATCTTTCGATAAACATATAAATAGCAATAGCAAACATAATGACCAAAACATACATGATCGGACCGCCATATTTGAACATTTCCCATAAATTCATTTCTTTTACAAGCTCTTCTGTTGTGGTAGTTGCAACTGGGTTAGCTGCCTGAAGGATAAGCATTAAATTCATATTCGTTAGTTTTTATTTTTTGAATTAATCTGTCATCAAATTTTATACCTGAATTTCTTTTGACAACTATATTAACTGATTTTTATATTGTTTTATTGTTTCGTTAAGTCCCAAATACAATGCATCCGAGATAAGTGCATGACCTATTGATACTTCGTCGACCCATGGAATTAAAGTGTGGAAGTAACTTAAATTCTCCAGACTCAAATCGTGACCTGCATTAACCCCTAATCCAAGTTGACGGGCAAGTTTTGCTGCTTCGATAAATGGCTCAATGGCTTTTTCGCGATTCATTGGAAATAATTCGGCATAAGGCTCCGTGTAAAGTTCAATGCGGTCGGTTCCGGTTTTAGCTGCTAATTCAATATTCTCTAAATCAGTGTCAATAAATATCGAAACCCGAATGCCAATTTCCTGAAAATCAGACACAATCGCTTTCAGAAAATCAAAATTCTTACGAACGTTCCAACCCGCATTGGATGTGATTGCATCATGCGCATCGGGCACCAAAGTAACCTGATGTGGCTTGATATCTTTTACCAATTTTATGAATTCGGGCGTTGGATTTCCTTCAATGTTAAATTCGGTACGAAGCAATGGTTTTAATTCCCACACGTCGGCATATCGAATGTGTCTTTCGTCGGGTCGGGGATGAACTGTGATACCATCAGCTCCAAATAATTCGCAATCTAAAGCCACTCTGCAAACGTTTGGTATATTTCCGCCGCGGGCATTGCGGATCGTTGCAACTTTATTTATATTTACACTTAGTTTTGTCATTAATATTCTATCAAAATACAGGTTAATTAATAAATCAGAATAAACGTTTTACTCAACACAAATATTGAAATAATCAGAAAAGAAACGTTCAAAACAGACAACAGGTAATTTTAATTTGTTGTTATCAATTTCATTTTGTTCCTTTGTATCAAAATATTTTTACATAATATTTTACTAATTACAAAAGTACGCTAAAAAATTAAACCGCTGACTTAATTAAGACATCTTTCAGTAATTTTAATCTTTTAAAATCTTGTTTCTCAAATATATCTCAATAATTAATTTGCAATTAAAAGTATGAAAATAGCTGTTTTTGGAAATATTTACAGACCGGTAATTTTATCGCACATCAAAGTGTTATTCGACTTTTTTAAACAAAAAGGTGTAACATTAATGCTTGATAATGAATTATTTGATTTTGTGAAATCGTATGATCAATGCTGTATGGATCATACGGAAATTATTTTGGATGATAATTTTGATGCTGATATTGCATTAAGCATTGGCGGCGATGGAACTTTTTTAACGACAGCTGCCCGCGTTGGTCGGAAAAATATTCCGATTTTGGGAATAAACACGGGTCGGTTGGGTTTTTTAGCTGATGTGGCCACTGAAAATATTTTACCGGCTCTTGAAACTATTATTTCAAAAAAATATACCATCGAAGAACGTTCGCTTTTGCAGGTTGAAGCCGGGGATGGAACACCGTTTGGTTACTCGTGTGTATTGAACGATATTTCCATTTCAAAGCAGGACAGTTCGTCCATGATTAGTATCAATGTGAGTTTAAATTCGGAAGCTGTACATACTTATCAGGCCGATGGACTTGTTATTTCAACTCCCACAGGATCAACAGCTTATTCGATGAGTGTTGGTGGTCCGTTATTGGTTCCGCAAGCCCAGAACATAATTTTATCACCGGTTGCTTCGCATAGTTTGAACGTGCGACCGTTAGTCATTCCGGATAATTGGGTGATTGATCTCGAAGTAAAAAGCCGGAGCAACAGTTATATGATATCGTTGGATGGACGCACAAAAGTGATGGACCAGAATACGAAACTCCGTGTCTCCAAAGCCGATTATACCGTAAAAGTTATCAAACAATTGAATCATACTTTTTTTGATTCATTGAAAAGTAAGCTTATGTGGGGCGTGGATATGAGGAATTGAATTTTCCGTTTCATGTTTCACGTTTCGGGTTTGAAAAGTTTGAGGTTTGAAAGTTTGAAGATTTTTTTATTTTCTGCTTTCTTTTATTTAATCTTATGTATTTAATTTTAGTTATCAATCAATGAGAATAGTTTTTATGGGCACCCCGGAATTTGCGGTGGAAAGTCTGAAAATTTTAGTAGAAAATAAATATCATGTAGTAGGTGTAATTACGATGCCTGACAAACCCGCCGGTCGTGGACATAAACTTCAATTTTCGGCAGTGAAACAATATGCACTTGAGCATGAACTTCCGGTTTTGCAGCCCGAAAAACTAAAGGATGAAACATTTCTGACTCAGTTGAAAGAATTAAATGCTGATGTACAAGTGGTTGTGGCTTTTCGTATGTTACCCGAAGTTGTCTGGAATATGCCACCTTTGGGCACATTTAATCTACATGCTTCATTATTACCACAATATCGTGGTGCTGCCCCAATAAATCATGCCATAATGAATGGTGAAAAAGAAACCGGAGCAACCACATTTTTCCTCACACACGAGATTGATACCGGTAAAATTATATTACAGGAAAAAATTCAGATCAGCGATAGTGATAATGCGGGAACAATTCATGATAAATTAATGGTTACCGGTGCCGGAATGGTGCGTAAAACAATTGATTTATTGGCAGCGGGAAAAACAGATGGAGTGGATCAGTCTCAGTTTATTTCTAACGAGACTGATTTGAAAAGCGCTCCAAAAATATTCAAAGAAAACTGTGAAATTGATTGCTCAAAATCTGTCAATGAAGTTCACAACTTTGTGCGTGGACTTTCGCCATACCCGGCTGCATGGATTTCAGTACTGTTTCCGGGTCAGACTGAAAAAACCATACTTAAAGTTTATGAAACCACACAAGAATTTACGGTTCATAATGAAATTCCCGGTACGATGCAGACTGATGGAAAAACATTTGTAAAAATTGCCCTAAAAGATGGTTTTATACATCTGAATTCGATTCAGGCATCCGGAAAAAAACGCATGGAAACTGCTGAGCTTCTCAGAGGTATGAGACTCTGAAAATCAACAATTTAAAATGGTATGTAAAAGATTACTTTTTAAACTGAATCAATACCTTTTCAATTCGTCCAGAAGAATCTTATTTTCCTGAGGTGTGCCAATAGTTATACGTATACAATTTTCGCAAAGTGATACATTGCTTCTGTTTCGGACGATTATGCTTTTTTTGACTAAATATTTGTACAGTGAATTGGCATCTTTTACTTTTACTAAAATAAAATTAGCATCGGTTGGATATATATGATTTACAAAATTATATTTTTCTAATTCTTTTATCATAAACTCACGTTGTACAAGCAATTTATCGACCCATTCGTGCATTTGTTCCGGATTTTGAAGTGCTTCAACAACTGCATTTTGAGTCAGAATATTGACATTGTAAGGGTATTTGATTTTATTAAGTACATTTACAATTTCTGCCGAACCATAAGCCATTCCGAGTCTGACAGCAGCATTTCCCCAAGCTTTCGACATGGTTTGTAAAACAACTAAATTAGGATATTCGCTCAGAAATGAAGAAAAAGATCCACCGGTTGAAAAGTCGATATACGCTTCATCAATGACAACTATTCCTCTGAACCATTTGAGGATTTTGTGCAATTCGGTTCTGTTCAGGCTATTACCTGTGGGATTGTTTGGTGAACAAAGCCAGATTATTTTCGACCGTACGTTTGTAGCATCTATCAGTCGGTATGCTTCGATGTCGAAATTTTCATTCAACATTACTTTTCGATATTCCACATCATTTATATCAGCACAAACTTTATACATTCCGTAAGTGGGTTCAATAGCCACTACATTGTCATGGTTTGGTTCGCAAAATGCACGATACAGTAAATCAATTGCTTCATCGCTTCCATTGCCTGTGAAAATATTCTCAACAGGAACATTTTTAATTTTCGAAATCTGCTCTTTTAATTCTATTTGCAATGGATCGGGGTAGCGATTCAGTGGCGAATTATATGGATTTTCGTTGGCATCGAGAAACACCGAAGCTTCACCCTGAAATTCATTTCTGGCACAAGAGTAG
The DNA here is from genome assembly GCA_022709605.1 of Bacteroidota bacterium. Taxonomy (GTDB): domain Bacteria; phylum Bacteroidota; class Bacteroidia; order Bacteroidales; family Paludibacteraceae; genus Paludibacter. The sequence goes on from JAKLIM010000240.1 coordinate 4,601, forward strand.
GGGTGAAGTTCAAGAATATTTTTTCTTATTAGTTCGTTTAAATTCATTTTATTATTTCTTTTAGTTATTGTTTCAATTTTAATTTATAAACGGTATATCAGTTTATTTTTTCTAACTTTATCGCATGTGTCGACTGTTAATTTCTTCCACTTCTTTTTCTTCATCCAATCGCACTTTCACTGCATTACTGTGTGCCTGAAGATCTTCATTCTCAGCCATCAATATAATCGCATTACTCAAATTTGTCAATCCTTCCTTGGTAATTTGCTGAAAAGTCACTTTTCGGATAAAGCTATCCAAATTCACACCATTATACGCTTTGGCGTAACCATTGGTTGGTAAAGTGTGATTTGTTCCTGATACGTAATCGCCTGCGCTTTCGGGAGTATATTCGCCCAAAAAAACAGAACCGGCATTAATGATCCGGTCAGCAATACCCAAATGATAACGCGTAGAAATGATAAGATGCTCCGGTGCATATTCGTTTGTCATATCTACAGCTTCTTCAAGCGTATTCAGGACTATAATTTTGCTGTTTTCCAATGCTTTACGTGCAATTTCTTTGCGAGGTAAATTCTCGATTTGAATCTCTATTTGTTCCAGCACTTTATCCACCAAATCTTCATCTACGGTTATCAGAATTGCCTGACTATCTGCTCCGTGTTCGGCCTGCGACAATAAATCGGCAGCGACAAAAACCGGATTCGACGATTTATCGGCCAGTACTTCAACCTCCGACGGTCCTGCCGGCATATCAATGGCAACATCCTTCAACGAAACAAGTTGCTTGGCCGCTGTTACGTATTGATTTCCCGGACCGAAAATTTTATAAACTTTAGGTACAGTTTCGGTTCCGTACGCCATTGCTGCAATTGCCTGAGTTCCCCCGATTTTGAAAACACGATGAACTCCAGCCACTTTTGCAGCATATAATACTGCCGGATGAATTTTTCCTTCTTTATTTGGAGGTGTGCAAAGTACAATTTCCTTGCAATCGGCAATTTTAGCCGGAATACCCAACATAAGAACAGTAGAGAAAAGAGGAGCTGTTCCACCCGGAACATAAAGCCCGACTTTTTCGATGGCAATGGCTTTTTGCCAGCAATATACACCCGGCGAAGTTTGTATTTCGGGTAAATCAATTTGTTGTTCTGAATGAAATTTCGAAATATTCCGTCGGGCCATTTCAATGGCTTGCTTCAGGTGTATTGAAATTTCTTTTTCGGCATCCGCAATTTCTTCTTTTGTAACTTCAATTGCTTCAAGTTGAACATTATCAAATTGTTCAGTATATTTTTTTACTGCATTATCTCCATGCAAACGTACATCGTCCAACACTTTTTGTACTTTATCAAATAA
>JAKLIM010000241.1 GCA_022709605.1 Bacteroidota bacterium
GAGCGTTCAAGACGTAAATCGGCCCGATATTCCTGACCCAAATCAGTTAAAATATTGGTATAATTAAACTTGCCGTAAAATTTATCAACTTCAGGTATTTCGAGTTGCAATTCCTTTAAATATCTTTCGGATAAACAACCCATTACAAACAGTTTATCCATTTTACCAATTTTTCTGCGTTCAGCAAATTGTAAAATAGTGTTTATACTTTCTTCTTTGGCATCGCCAATAAATCCGCAAGTATTAACAATAACAATATCTCCATCAGGATTTTCAGCATCATGACGCACTTCATATCCCAGCGCATCAAATTGTCTCATCAACTGCTCCGAATCCACTAAGTTTTTCGAACAGCCTAAAGTTATTACATCAACTATCTCTTTACTTTTTTTATTTGGCATTGAATTAAAATTAATTTCATAAATGAAGTTACTTACCTAAACTTCAAAAATAAACTATTTATTGGAGTTTGAATCAATTTATTCAAACAACGAAGCTACAAACTCCTTTCTATCAAACACCTGCAAATGCTCCATTCCCTCGCCCAACCCGATATATTTAACCGGAATTTTAAACTGGTCCGAAATTCCAATCACCACACCACCCTTGGCTGTACCATCTAATTTGGTAATTGCCAACGCATTGACATCGGTAGCTAATGTAAATTGTTTGGCCTGCTCGAAGGCATTTTGTCCCGTCGAACCATCAAGCACCAACAAAACTTCGTGAGGTGCATCAGGCACAACCTTTTGCATCACATTTTTTATTTTCGTTAGTTCGTTCATCAGGTTTACCTTATTATGGAGTCGCCCCGCAGTATCTATAATGACCACATCGGCATCATTGGCTTTGGCTGACGCTATTGTATCGTAAGCCACCGAAGCCGGGTCGGAACCCATTTTCTGCTTGATTACCGGCACACCGGCCCGTTCACCCCAAATAACCAACTGCTCTACTGCAGCAGCCCGGAAAGTATCGGCTGCGCCAAGATAAACTTTTTTACCCGTTTTAGTAAATTGATAGGCTAATTTGCCGATAGTTGTGGTTTTCCCAACACCGTTAACGCCTACAACCATAATCACATAAGGTTTTTTTGGTAGTGGGCTGTCGAAATCCATAGGCATTTCCGAATTATTTTCGGCAAGTAACGCTTCAATTTCATCTTTCAGAATAGTGTTTAATTCTGTCGTATTCACATACTTATCACGCGCAACCCGCTCTTCGATACGTCCGATAATTCTCAATGTGGTTTCGACACCCACATCCGAAGAAATCAACACTTCTTCGAGATTATCCAACACTTCGTCATCAACTTTCGATTTACCTGCAACGGCCCTGGTTATTTTCGAAAAAACACTTTCCTTGGTTTTTGCCAAACCATTATCGAGTACTTCTTTCTTTTCTTTATTGAAAAAACTAAATATTCCCATTATTATATTTACTATTTTACAAGTTACAATTTACAATTTATATAAAGAGAAAAAAATAATGACGTTTCATGTCAATTTAACAAGAAGCAAACTCACTAAAACTTTCTAACAATTTACTATTAATTGTGATTAGAATGTTTGAATTTGAGCTTAATAATCAAAATATTGTTTCAAAATTTAACTATTTTATATGAATTGAATGAATTACAAAATTAAGACTTTTTTTTGACTATATAACAAAAAAAGTCCTCTCATTTTAAAACGAGAGGACTTTTTTAAATTATAATAAAATTAATCTGTTATTTTGCCAGATGTTCTTTCACTTTTTCAACGTGAATAATCTCTTCCTGAAACATATATGCTCCTGTTTTAGGTGATTTTACCATTTTGATGACTTTCGCATACGAACGTCCTTCTCCGCTTTGGAGTGATGCAACCGCTTTCTTTGCCATGATTCAGATATTATTTAATTTCTTTATGTACTGTTACTTTTTTCAGAATAGGGTTGTATTTTTTCAACTCCATACGTGCCGGTGTATTCTTTCTGTTTTTCATCGTGATATAACGCGATGTACCGGGCATTCCGCTTTCTTTATGTTCGGTGCATTCCAGAATTACCTGGATTCTTGCCTCTTTTGATTTTTTTGCCATTGTGCTTTTTTCCTCCTAAATTATGCGTATAAAAACCCTTTTTCAGCAGCTTTTTTGATGGCTGCGTCCAAACCTACTTTGTTTACTGTACGTAAACCGGCAGCTGAAATATTCAAGCTGATCCATGTGTCTTGTTCTACCCAATAGAATTTTTTAGTAAACAAATTCACATCAAATGTTCTTTTGGTACGGCGTTTTGAGTGAGAAACATTGTTTCCTACCATTGCTTTTTTACCGGTTATCTGACAAATCTTTGACATTTTAATATCTTTTTATTAGTTACATTTTTTCTCAAAAACAGTGTGCAAAATTACACTATTTTCTTGAAACTTACAAGAGTTTTACTCAATTATTTTAGGAAAATTTTTAAAATCAAACAATACAAACTCATTTATTTGTATATCAACTACTTAATGGCACATAAAAGGCAATATCTATTTATAATTTTGATAAAATATTTGTTTCTAAATATAATATTACAATAGATATTATATAATTTCCTTCAGCATCAACAATGCGGTTTGTGTGGTTCGTTCAATATTTTGTAAGCGCACATTACCGAATTTGAACATCTTTGTTACTATTTCGGAACCTGAGCATACTGATATCCAAACTGTTCCAACGGGTTTTTCTGTTGTTCCACCACCCGGACCTGCAATTCCTGAAGTTGCAATGGCAACATCCGTTTTCAACAACCGGCGAATATTTACAGCCATTTGTTCTACCACTTCTTTACTCACAGCTCCGTATTGCTCAATATCATCTGCTGTTACATTTAAAACATTTATTTTTACTTCATTTGAATAGGCTATAACCGACCCTTTGAAATAATCTGAACTACCGGATACCGATGTAATTTTGTGTGCGATATGACCGCCGGTGCAACTTTCGGCTGTAGCAAGGGTCATTCCTTTTGCAGCTAGTAAGTTGCCTATCATATTTTCAACCGGGACATCGTCGAAAGCAACTATGGCATCACCCAGTATTTCTGTCAGTCCGGCAATTTGCTGATTGATAGAAAATTCCATTGGAAGCGGATCATCGGAAATGCCGCTTAACCTGAGTTTAATAATTCCGTAATTGGGCAAATAAGCCAAATGGATATCTTCGGGTAATGCATTTTCCCAATCTGCAATTTTCATCGCCAGAGCCGACTCAGGATACCCCTGAACAATCACATTTTTATGGATAATGGAAGGCGTTTCGAAGCGTTGTGATAAGCGGGGAATAATTTCGGTGCTCATAACGTGTTTCATCTCGTTTGGCACGCCGGGCATCGACACAATCACTTTTCCTTCTTTTTCGAACCAGGTGATGGGTGCAGTGCCCACGGTATTTTGAATGACAGTGCATCCATCGGGGACAAAAGCCTGCGTACGCGTCAATTCATTCACAGCACGTGACCGATTGATAAGTACCCGCTCAATATTTTGATAAACTTCATCACTGAAAATCAAGCTCATTCCAAAATAACTACTTAAGGTTTGTTTGGTTATGTCGTCCTTGGTGGGGCCGATTCCACCTGTAAACAGCACCACATCAGCCCGCGTCAAAGCCAACTCTAGAGAATCAATAATATGTTTTGCATCGTCGTGTACCGAAGTAATTTGAGCCAGCTCAAAGCCGGCTTTGTTCAACTCTACAGCCATCCAAGCCGAATTAGTGTCAACGATCTGACCTATAAGTATTTCGTCGCCAATTGTAATAATCTCAACCTTTACACTATTTGTCTTCATATCTCAACGTTTTTTATATTCTCTATCTGCAATTTCCAGCTGAGTAAACCATTCTTTTCCAAACTTACGTATCAACGGTTCTTTCAGAAACTTATAAACAGAAACAATTAAGTTGCCACCCAAAGTTCGGGCACAATCGCAAATTCCCCAGCGATGGTAATTAACGGCCGTGAAACCTTTGTATTTCTGCAACCTAACCGGATACAAATGACACGAAATGGGTTTATAAAAATCAGTTTTTCCTTCACGAAAAGCCTTTTCAATGGCACATTTACAAATTCCATGCTCATCGGTATATGTAAAAACACATTCAGCACCATTCACTATAGATGTAACCGGCTCACCGGCTCTATCGATATAAAATATCCCATGTTTTTCGATAACTTCCTTTGCCTCAACCGTCAAATCGTCCCAAATAACCGGCAATAAATCCTGAATAATTTCAAGTTCCGCCTCTTCGAGCGGCGCACCTTCATCACCTTCTATACAACATTCCCCCTTACACGATGCCAAATCGCAAACAAATTTTTCGTCGAGCAAATCAAAACTAACAACTGTATCTTCTATCTGTAACATATTCTTTTTTTGTTTCATGTTTTGTGTTTCATGTTTCATGTTTCAAGCCTGACTCCTGAAGTACGAGGGAAGTTTCATTTTGTTTGAAGAGTTTGAAAGTTTGAAGAGTTTTTTACTACTTACTACAATCTACCCACTACAAAATACCCACCGCAAACTACCCACTACAAACTTCCCACTATTTTTTTATTTCTTCATTTCATCGCCACCCTTTAATGCAGGCAAGCTCAAATGATACTTAACTGCAATGATTCGCATTAATATCACCGAAAATGCTGCCAACAATTGAGTTATTTCGGGTTGGAAATGTAACTTATGACAAAGATAAAAAACGATTCCTCCAAACACACAAGCCAGTGCATAAATATCTTTCCTGAATATAAGCGGTACTTCATTGATAAGCATATCCCTAATGACGCCTCCAACTGATCCTGTAATCATACCCATAATAATACTCACCCAAAAAGGAAATCCGGCTTCAATGCTTTTTTCAATACCAACTACTACAAATAATCCAAGTCCAATGGTATCAAAAACAAAAAATGCATTATTGAAAATACTCATTTTTTTTCCAATAATAATCACAACGAATAATGCTATTCCTGTAATTATAATGTACGATGGTTGTTGCATCCAAAATGGAGTGACATTGAGCAATAAATCGCGTGTAGTTCCACCGCCTATAGCCGTTACTAGTCCCACGACATAAGCGCCAAACCAATCAAACTTTTTTGCCGAAGCCAACCGGATTCCGCTTATGGCAAAAGCAAATGTTCCGGCATAATCTACAAAATTGATAAAATTCATTTTCTTTTAAAACAAAGATTTAAAATACTGAACAAGAAAGAAATTGTATTTCCCGAAAATATGCTATAAAAAAAGCGCATCAAAAAAGATTTTTTTTGACACGCTATTTGATATTTTAATTGTCAAATACTTATTTCGCAGGCTGCTTAGCTTCAGGGGCTTGTTCCTGTTGAGGATTTTCTCCAAATCCGGGTGCAACTACTCCAGGTTCAGCTTGTTTAGTGTTTTGATACTGTTCCTGAATTTCAGACTCATTAGGTGCAACGGTTTTCTTATTTACTGCAACAGTAGCCACAGATAATAATAGAATAAATGCTACCAATGTCCATGTAGCTTTTTCGAGGAAATCGGTTGTTTTACGTACACCCATAATCTGATTAGAGGACGAAAAACCGGCTGCAAGACCACCACCTTTTGAATTTTGAACTAATACTAAAAACGTTAGTAAAACAGAAGCAATAACTATCAGAATTGTGAATAAAATGTACATAATAAATTTATTTTTTTGTATTTTCGATTACTTTCTCCAAAAATCGGATTTGGACTGCAAAGTAAACACTTTTTTTTGGAATTATCAAATTTAATTTCTTCAATATTTCAATCGCTTCGTGATATTTTCGTTCTTGAATCAATTTTTTGACAGTTGCTTCGTTTATATCCTCATTTTTAATAATTTCGGAGAAATAATCAGGCAATGCCATTTCGACTTTCGGAGTGATATTCTGTATGCTTTCCGTTGCCTTTATCGG
>JAKLIM010000242.1 GCA_022709605.1 Bacteroidota bacterium
CTGATTGTTAAAGCGTACAGGTTATTACAATCAAATTATCAGATTCCACCCATTGATATCACTTTGATAAAACAAATTCCTTTCGGAGCCGGTCTGGGTGGAGGTTCGTCCGATGCGGCATTTATGCTGAAAGCCCTTAACGAGATGTTTGAATTAAAAATTACACCCAAAAAACTTGAGAAAATTGCTTCACTCTTGGGTGCCGACTGTCCGGTTTTCATTAAAAACAAAGCTGTCTTTGCCACAGGAACCGGCAATGAATTTACGACGTTGAAATTATCATTGAAAGGGTATTTTTTGTTACTCGTTAAACCCGATATACATGTTTCAACACCTGAAGCATATTCGCTGGTTGTACCTTCAAAACCCGGAGTTTCACTTTTTGAATCTATTCAGAAACCCGTTAAAGAATGGAAAACCTTGATTAAAAATGATTTTGAGAAATCAGTTTTTTCAAAATACCCCCAAATAGAAAAAATCAAACAAGATCTTTACAACAGTGGTGCTTTGTACGCTTCCATGTCAGGTTCGGGATCATCTGTTTATGGAATTTTTGAAAAAGAACCGGAGTTGAATCATGAATTTGAAAACTGTTTTTTTACCGGGGGTTATTTAAAGTAAGACAAATTTTAAAATTGGAATAAGAATAAAAAAACTTTAAATTATTTATTTAAAAAAACAATTAAATATTTAGTATCAAAGGAATTATAACCAAGTAAAAACTCATTTTATGAAAACAATTTACTTAGCAATTGGATTATTTTTATTTACATTGACTTTGAATGCTCAAAATTTAAACATACATAAAACCGATGGTAGCATTGTTACCATAGCTGTTGACAGCATTGATAGCATTTTAATCACAACAAATAGTAGAAACATTGATGAATTCTGCAAATTGAAACCAGTCGATTGGAATTGTGAGACAATTACCAAACCATTCGCATCAACGCTCAGACCTCAGGGAGCAGATGGCTTAGTGGAAGACCCAATTGCCGTAATTAAATATTCGAACAGCACTTTAGGTTGCACTAATTATAAATCTCTATTTTTGTACGTCTACGACATTTCAAAAAAAGTGTCGATGGAAGAAATAATCAAAAAGTCAATGATTTATTCGTGGTGCACCCCCATGTTTTTTGGCGAAAATGAAAAATACTACGTCATCACATCGGATTGTTATTTATACAACAATTGTTGGAATAATGAGAATTTACAACCGCTGTTTCAAGCTATAAAAGGATTATTTACAAGAAGTATTATACGTTGAAAATGAATATCATTATTTTTAATCAATGAGCAGAATCAAATTCAAAAGTCTGAGTTTGCATTTAATAATAAAACATCCGAATTGTAGTAAAATTTTGTATCATAATTGTTGTTTCGATAGGTTATACGCATCATTAAAATCATAAACCATTCTATTATAGCATTTTCCTGATTTCTCATTTTCTCAATATTCTTATTTCACAAAATCTACTAAAAATCCACTTAAAACATATTCTTTTCTTTTTAAATATTTAGTAATGAATTAGCTCCAATTTAATTATTATTTATCTGATATTCTGATATTTAATTATAATACTTACAAATTAGATTTTACTTAAAATAAGATGGTTTATTTTTCATAAAACACTTGTTAAATCGGAGAAAAAGCAGTAATTTAGTGCGATTTTTCAGAAAGATACAAAATTAAAGTTAGATGATTGAACAAGACAGAATTATAAAGGTAAATATCGACGAAGAAATGAAGTCTTCGTACATCGATTATTCAATGTCGGTGATTGTTTCGCGTGCTTTACCCGATGTGCGCGATGGTTTTAAACCTGTACACCGTCGTGTACTTTTCGGGATGAATGAATTAGGCAATAACTCCGATAAACCCTATAAAAAATCCGCCAGAATTGTGGGTGAGGTAATGGGTAAATATCACCCACACGGTGATTCATCCATTTACGGCACATTGGTTCGTATGGCTCAGTTTTGGTCATTGCGTTATCCGTTGGTTGATGGTCAGGGAAACTTTGGTTCGGTGGATGGTGATAGCCCTGCTGCCATGCGTTATACCGAAGCCCGTTTACGCAAATTGGCTGAAGATATGTTGATTGATATCAATAAAGATACGGTTGATTTTCAGTTGAATTTTGATGATACATTGAAAGAACCGGTTGTACTTCCAACCCGTATTCCTAATTTACTTATTAACGGTTCGTCGGGTATTGCTGTGGGAATGGCTACCAACATGGCACCGCACAATCTTACCGAAACTATTGATGCAACTGTTGCTTACATCGACAATACTGAAATTACGATTCCAGAATTGATGAAGTACATTAAAGCCCCCGATTTTCCGACCGGAGGTATTATTCAGGGTTATGCTGGAGTTAAAGATGCTTTTGAAACAGGTCGCGGACGAATTTTAGTTCGTTCGAAAGTTGAAATAGAATCGGATGCTTCGGGCCGTGAAAAAATTATTATCAATGAAATTCCGTATCAGGTTAATAAAGTTGAATTAATTAAAGCCGTTGTGGCCCTGGTTGAAGACAAAAAAATTGAAGGAATTTCGCACATTAACGATGAATCGGATCGCGAAGGTATGCGCATTGTGATTGATGTGAAACGCGATGCAAACTCCAATGTATTATTGAACAAATTGTACAAGATGACTGCGTTGCAATCGTCGTTCAGTGTAAATAATATTGCATTGGTAAACGGACGTCCTCGCATGTTGAATCTGAAAGATTTGATTCACTATTTTGTTGAACATCGCCACGAAGTAGTGATTCGTCGAACAAAATTCGAGTTGAGCGAAGCCCAAAAGCGTGCTCATTTGCTCGAAGGGTTCATGATTATTCTTGATAACTTAGACGAAGCAATAAAAATTATCCGTGATTCGAAAACACCTGATGAAGCCCGCACCCGATTGATGGAACGATTCGGATTGTCTGAAATTCAATCGCGAGCCATTGTTGAGATGCGTTTGCGTCAACTTACCGGACTGGAACAGGACAAACTTCGTGCTGAATACCAGGAAATATTAGCTTTAATTGCACACTTAAACGAAATACTTGAAAAAGTTGAATTACGTATGCAAATCATTAAGGATGAATTACTTGAAGTAAAAACAAAATATGGCGATGCACGTCGCACTCAAATTGTATATTCATCTGAAGAATTCAATCCCGAAGATTTTTATTCGGACGACGAAATGATTATTACCATTTCACATCTTGGATACATAAAACGTACTGCGTTGACAGAATTCAGGGCACAAAATCGTGGTGGCGTGGGCTCCAAAGGCGGTAATTCGCGCGACGAGGATTTCATCGAATATATCTATCCGGCATCGATGCACAACATGATGTTATTTTTCACTCAAAAAGGAAAATGCTACTGGTTGAAAGTGTACGAAATACCTGAAGGAACGAAAATTTCGAAAGGTCGTGCCATACAAAACATGCTAAATATTGATAGTGATGATAAAGTAAATGCATTTATCCGCATCAAAGGACTTACTGATAGTGAGTACATTAATTCGCATTACTTAATTTTCTGTACCAAAAACGGCGTCATCAAAAAAACCTCGCTCGAAGCATATTCACGTCCACGACAAAATGGTGTGAATGCAATTACCATTCGCGAAGATGATCAGGTAATTCAGGTGCGCTTAACCGATGGAAATGCTGACGTATTAATGGCTAACCGCAATGGCCGTGCCATTCGTTTCCACGAATCGAAAGTACGCGAAATGGGACGTACGGCTACCGGTGTTCGAGGCATGTTACTCGACGAAGATGGCCAGGACGAAGTGGTTGGCATGATTTGTGTAAATAAAGATTCCAACGAAACGGTAATGGTTGTTTCGCAACAAGGGTACGGCAAGCGTACGTTACTCGATGAGCGGGATGATGAAGGTAATTTGGTTTTGGAAAACGGAGAAGTTGTACCTGTTTACCGCGTTACAAATCGTGGTGGTAAAGGTGTGAAAACCATAAATATTACCGATAAAACAGGTAAATTAGTTACAATAAAGAGTGTAACCGACGAAAACGATTTGGTAATTATCAATAAATCCGGCATTGCCATCCGACTTAAAGTTTCGGACATAAGAGTTATGGGACGCGCTACGCAAGGTGTACGACTCATAAACCTTGAAAAACGAAATGATGAAATTGCCTCGGTTTGTAAAGTTTTATCAGAAGTGGAAGTGGAAGAAGAAATTGATCAGGAAATAATTGTGGATGCTGAGATTACTCAGAATGAAACAGAAACACCGGCTGATTCTGAAACTTTAGTACAACCGGAAGAATAAAAAGCGAGAATTTATTAAACACAATATTTTTGAATTAAAAAAAGATTAACAAATAAAAAACTATTAGTAATGAAAAAAACTATTTTAGCTGCGATTTTGGTAATGAGCGTAACAAGCTCATATTCGCAACAAAAGAATGTATCCAAAGCAAAAAATAAAGCTTTGATGGAAGTTCCTGATTTTGCAGGTGCACGAGCTGACATCGCACCGGCTCTTGCAGATCCCACCACAAAAGATTTAGCATCTACGTGGCATACAGCTGGTTTAATCGGCTATAAGGAAAATGAAAATGAAATTAAGAAACAAATGTTAGGTCAAAAATTCGATGCTGACGTGAAAGGAAAAGCAATTCTTGAATCGTACGATTATTTTATTAAAGCGTATGATTTAGATGCATTACCCGATGCTAAAGGTAAAATCAAACCTAAATTTCAGAAAGACATCAAAGCCAAAATCAAGGAGTACTACACCACACAAGCTAATTTAGTAGCTTATGGAGCATCTTTGTTCGAAAAAAAGAACTATGCTGAAACAGTGAAAGTATTTGAGTTATATCTTGGTATTCCTAAATTGCCAATGATGAACGATGAACTTAAGCCTGATTCTACTTACAAAATGATTAAGTATTATACTGCGATTGCTTCAACAAACGGTGGTATGAATGACAAAGCTATTTCGTATTACGAAGATTTGAAAGACGATGGTTATGAAGAACTTGTTGTACATCAATTACTTTACGAAGAGTATTTAAAGAAAAAAGATACTGTAAATTTTGTAAAAACATTGAAAGCCGGTTTCGAAAAATTCCCTGCTGAAGCCTGGTTCTTACAAAATTTGATTAACTATTACATTTTCACCAATCAATCACAGGATGCTCTTGTTTATCTGAACAGTGCCATTGCCCGTGAACCAAATATGCCTCAATACCAATATGTTAAAGGTAATTTAGCTGAAAGTATGGGTAAATTGGACGAAGCGCGTGCTGCATTTGACAGAGCCATCGAATTGGATAATACCATAGCAGATGCTTACGCCGGAATTGGAAGACTTTATTTCAATCAGGCTGTAAAAATGGCTGATCAGGCGAATGATATCAAAGACATTAAACTTTACAATGCTGCCAAGAAAAAAGCAGATGGTGTATTTATGGAATCAATACCTTATTTCAAAAAAGCTGCTGAGCTTAAACCGGAAGAAAGTGATTACAAGAAAACATTGAAAACTTTGTATTATCGTTTGAAAATGGACAAAGAATTTGAAGCCATTGAAAAAGAGCTAAACAAGTAATTTATAAATATTTAAATAAAAAAAACAGACCGGTTGATTAAAAATCTTCCGGTCTGTTTTTTTATAACTTGTTCCAATACTTTTCAATGAAACACATTCAGAAAATTACGGGGAACAGGAGTTTCAAAATTTACATTTTCGAGTGTCATGGGGTGAATAAACGCCAAAATTCGGGCATGTAAACCCAATCTGCCAATGGGCGAAACATTTGAACCATATTTCTTATCACCACAAATTGGGTGTCCAATTCCCTGCAAATGTACCCGAATCTGGTTTTTCCGACCTGTTTCAAGTTCTATTTCGAGTAATGAATA